>JBAZFL010000074.1:0-8097 GCA_041653455.1 Clostridia bacterium | reverse complement strand
TCTGGAAATAGGTCATCAGTTTTTTATTTGAGGAGGACGTATGTTACTAAGTATAGCTTTGATTTTCCTTTGTGCCCTTATGCTCTCAGGAATATTAGTCAGATTCAAGATACCAGGCCTTATAGGAATGCTTATTGTCGGAATTGTGCTAGGCCCTTTTGTTCTAGACCTTCTTGATGACTCCATCCTGACTGTCTCAGGCGATTTGAGAACTTTGGCTTTAATTATCATATTGTTAAAAGCAGGACTATCAATGGACCTTTCGGATTTGAAAAAAGTAGGCCGTCCTGCGATTCTGATGTCTTTTGTTCCTGCAAGTTTTGAAATTATTGCCTTTTTGATTTTTGCACCTGCTCTTTTTCAAATAACATATCTGGAAGCAGGTATTATCGGTGCAGTCATGTCAGCTGTATCTCCTGCTGTCGTAGTTCCGAAAATGAGCAGACTCATAGATGAGGGATATGGGACTGATAAAGCTATACCGCAAATGATAATCGCAGGAGCATCAGTTGATGATGTTTTTGTAATAGTTATATTCACATCGCTAGTTACAATGGCATCAGGAGGTTCCTTTTCGTTAATTGAATTCACAAAGATACCTTTGTCAGTTATATTAGGATTAGCAGTTGGTATCATTATGGGAATACTTTTGGTATGGTTCTTTAAGAAGTATCACATGAGAGACACTGTAAAGGTCCTTATACTTATATCCATATCCATATTATTCATGCCTCTTGAAAAACTTTTGTCGGATATTACAGGATTTTCCGGACTGCTTGCGATAATGTCTATGGGTATTGTAATCCTCAACAGATATGCAATACTTGCAAAAAGGATATCAGGGAAGTTTTCAAAGCTTTGGGTGGCTGCGGAAATTGCTCTTTTTGTCCTTGTCGGATCAGCAGTAAACATATCATATGTATTAAAGGCTGGATTTATTACAGTATTGATGATATTTATAGGACTTGCTTTCAGGTTACTTGGAACATATATCAGTTTAATTAAAACACAGTTTAATCAGAAAGAAAGGCTGTTCATAATGCTTTCCCAGATTCCGAAAGCTACTGTACAAGCAGCAATAGGCGCAATACCTTTATCTCTGGGTCTTGCATGTGGAGACCTGGTGTTAACATTTGCAGTCGTTTCCATACTGATAACTGCTCCTCTTGGTGCTTTTTTAATAGACATTACCTATAAGAAGCTTCTAAAAGGCAGATGAAAAATAGATTTATGGGCTTTTACATGCATATACAGCTTGTGATATACTGCATCTTGCATCATGGAACTATGAAACCGGAGGTATTAGCATGAACAGAGAGTTTCCACTATTTAAAGTGACTAAAAAAGCAGAATATGCTTTGAAAAAAGGTCATCCATGGGTTTATGATGCAGAAATTACATCAATTTCAAAAACTCCAAAGAATGGAACTTTGGTCGATGTTATTTCAGAAAATGGGACTTATCTTGGAACCGGGTTATACAGTGAGAAAAGCAAGATAAGGGTACGTGTACTTTCCTCAAATGCGAATGAGAGTTTCGATGAGCAGTTTTTTGAAAGAAGGCTGCGTTATGCAGTAATGTTCAGAAAAACTGTGATGAGAGAAGACTTCGAAAACTGCCGTCTTGTCTTCGGAGAAGCTGACGGATTGCCTGGGCTGACGATAGACCGTTTTGGGAAAATACTTGTTGCAGAAGTATTGTCATACGGGATGGATCTGATAAAGGATATGCTGTACAGGCTTTTGGTAAAGGTCCTTATGGAAATAGATGTTGAGATAGCAGGAATATATGAAAGGAACAATATATCCATAAGGAAGCTTGAAGGGTTAAGCGAATACAAAGGATGGTATGAAGCAGATTATCTTAAGCATCCTGATTCCACTGTTACTGAAATAGTTGAAAACGGAATCGCTTATGAAGTGGATTTTGAAAACGGGCAGAAGACAGGGTATTTTCTTGATCAGAAATACAACAGACAGCTTGTTGCCAGACTTGCTAAGGGGAAGAATGTCCTAGACTGTTTTACTCATACTGGCTCTTTTGCATTAAATGCTGTAAAAGGCGGAGCTGAACACGTAACAGCTGTGGATATTTCCGCATCAGCTATTGCAATGGCTAAAAAAAATGCGCAAAGAAACGGATTTATTGAAAAGATGGATTTTATAACGTGCGATGTTTTTGATCTTCTTCAGGAACTTACTAAAAACAGACAGTCTTCATATGATTTTATAATTCTTGATCCGCCTGCATTCACAAAAAGCAGTAAAACTGTGAATAATGCATCAAAAGGTTACTATGATATAAATTACAAGGCAATGAAACTGCTTCCTAGGGGAGGATATCTTGCAACATGCTCTTGTTCGCATTTTATGCGTAATGATCTTTTTATCGAAATGCTGAATAAAGCGGCACATGATGCTAGCGTACAGTTAAAACAGGTAGAAGTGCGTCAGCAGTCTTCTGATCATCCGATTTTGTGGAATGTTCCCGAAACAGATTATCTGAAGTTCTATGTTTTCCAGGTAATATAACATATTGACAGTCTGACATAAGAGAATAGATATAGGCATATTCTAAATACATATATCCCAAATTTTCCTGTGACCTTGATTTTTAAATTTCATGGCTATATAATTTGCCTTAATATGCTATAGGAGGTGTAACATGCCATATAGAATAACTGATGAATGCATCAGCTGCGGCGCATGTGAGGCTGAATGCCCAGTAAGCGCTATTACTCAGGGAGATGATATTTATGTTATTGATGCAGAGCTCTGTATATCATGCGGAGCATGTGCAGATGTATGCCCTGTTGATGCTCCAGTTGAGGAATAACAGGATTTCGATTACGAAGAACCGGCGGCTAGACCGCCCTTTTTCATTTTAAGGGACAGAAAGGATTATTATGGCAGATCACTATTTTACAGACAAGCCTTTATCAAAAGAAGATGTATTTGAATACAAAGTCAAGATAAACGATGTGGATTTCAGATTCTACTCAGATTCCGGTGTTTTTTCAAAACACGGCATAGATTATGGATCCATGCTGCTGATTAACACTGTGCTTGAAGACGTGACAAAACTGGAAAGCGGATTATCAAATGAGGATAAGCCATCTCTTGGAGATCTTGGATGCGGAATAGGGGTAATCGGTATAATACTCAACAGGCTTCTAAAGATAAATAACTCATATCTGTATGATATAAGCGAAAGAGCTGTAACTCTGGCAAAGATGAATATAGACAGGAATATGTCCAAAAGGACATATGTAAAAAAACTCGATGTATTAAAAGACGAAATTCTAGACAGAGTTGATATATGTGTAACAAACCCTCCGGTAAGAGCTGGTAAACCTGTGGTATTTGCTTTTTATGAAAAAGCTTATTCAATACTTAATAAAAGCGGGACTTTTTACTGCGTTATTCAAAAAAAGCAAGGACTTGACAGCACGAAAAAGAAGCTTGCAGAGTTATTCTGTTCTGTTGAGACAATTAACCGAAGCTCTGGCTATCATGTTCTTAAATGCGCCAAATAGAGAAACTGTCACATATTTTTAGTCTTTTTGATATGATATAATTTAGGTATAAAAGTATGGAGGTTTTACATTAAGGTATATGCCTTGGTCGGTCCGAGCGGTACCGGCAAAAGCCACAAATCCACGCTTCTGGCATCAGACATGGGAATCACCCATATAATTGATGATGGCCTGTTGATAAGCGAGAACAGGGTCATAGCTGGAAAAAGCGCAAAAAAAGAAGCTACGAAAATAGCTTCAATAAAACGTGCTATTTTTGATGATAATGATCATCGGAAAGAAGTAGCGAAAGCAATTAAGACAAGTAAAGCTGATTCCATACTTATTCTTGGAACATCAGATAAGATGGTTAATGAGATAGCTCAAAGGCTGGAAATGCCTCCTGTTCAGAAAATTATCAGGATTACAGATATTTCTGATGATGAAGAGATTGCCATTGCAACAAAAAGCAGACAGGAAAAAGGCAAACATGTTATACCTGTACCTACCTTTGAAATTAAGAAAGATTTCGCTGGGTATCTTCTGGATCCTCTGTATATATTCAGACGAAGGGACAAGTCAAAATACGAACCTGACGGCACTAAGACAATTGTCAGACCTACTTTTTCCTATCTCGGTGGATATACCATTTCTAATAATACACTTTTTCAGATCGCTAATTATGGATGTACAGCGATAAATGGTTTTGAAGGAATGACCCGTTTCAGAGTCATAAACAAACCTGAAGGTATTTCCCTTGAAGTCAATATAACTGCAAATATGGATTATGACATACTAGACACATTAAGACAGGTGCAGCAGAAAATATATGATGTACTGGATTTTACTACTGCACTGAATATGATTAAAATAGATGTCACTGTGAAAAATGTAATGATTAACGGGGAAGTATACCCATAATTTTAGTCTTTAACCATAGATTTATCCAGGCGTATGACTACTGCCATAATTATCATAAGTATCCCTGTTATTATCATCAACAGTCTCAAAGGCATTACATCAGCTAGAGGCCCGAATACCACCATACCGATTGGCAGACATCCGCTGTACATGGCGTTTTGGAATCCGAATACCTTGCCCTGCATAGACTCTTCGCTTTTTTGCTGTATTATTGTCATTATTGAAGTCTGTACCATTGTAAGTGCAATTCCGTATATAACCATAAGCACAAGGTATACTATAAAACTGTTTATCAGTCCCATACCTATACCCAGGACTCCGAATGCGATTATTCCCACAATCAGCGTCATAATATTCTTTTTAAAACCTCCCCATATTCCAATAAGGATACCACCTGCTGCCATTCCTGCAAATCCGACAATCTCCACA
Organism: Clostridia bacterium; assembly: GCA_041653455.1. Classification (GTDB taxonomy): domain Bacteria; phylum Bacillota; class Clostridia; order DUPQ01; family DUPQ01; genus DUPQ01. Next base: position 3,233 of record JBAZFL010000074.1, on the reverse strand, counting down.
ATGGAAAGATAAACATAGCTGTCATTGTACTCTCTGCTTACAAATAGTGCTGCTAAAAAACCTGCAGGAACTGCGAGGAAGATGAATATTCCAAATATTATAAGTAATTTCCCAAGATAAGAATCTGAGAAAGCATATTTCATACCCTTTATCATTTCCTTGAATACTGATTCTGAATTATCAATATTAGCTCTTGATTGCTTTGGTATTGTAAGTGCTGATAATATGCCTATACCTACGATAGCAGTTGCTACATCGATCATAAGAGTGAAGGGCAGGGTACTGAATGAAAGTATTGCTCCAGCAGCTGCAGGTGCAGCAAACTGCACGACGGACTGCACGGTTGCATTTATCCCGTTAAATTTCATAAGATACTCTTCAGGTACAAGAGAAGGTATCATAGAGCTTACTGCAGGCGTCTGTATACCTGCTCCTAAAGAGCGTATAACTGATGCAGCCAGTAAAGCAATAAAAACAGCATTATCGTTTCCAATATGTGGTATTAGAAGAATAAGTACCAGTGTTGATACTGCAATTGCGAAATCTGCAAGTATTATAAGCATCTTCTTTGAATACCGGTCTGCCCATACCCCTGAGAAAAAGGAGATTATGAACTGTGGCACAAAAGAGCATATGGTCAGAGCTGAAACCCATGCACCTGACGAGGTTTTTAAAGTAATGTACCAGACTATTGCGAACTGTACGAGTGATGAACCGAACAGCGTGACTACCTGGCTTGATAGGAATAATATAGTTTTTCTTTTCCACTCCTGCATTTTAAGCCTCCTGTAATAGAAGGTATTCTACAGCAATCATCAACCTTGGTGTTATACTGTAGGGTATGAAATTACAAATTTATATTTTTTATCATATTACTTATCTTATAAGCATCTGATAATGTTAATTCCAGTGAAGTTATCTGCTTATCACATGCTGATATTATTTCTTCATCAGCTAGAGGGGTGTTCAGAATATTCTCTATGTTTTTACAGGTCTTGTTCTTTATAGCAGTAATAAGGCGGAGTATAGATGATAATGAATAGTTCGCACAACGAAGGGTCCTTATGATACTAAGAATTTGCAAATCATTTTTATCATAAACCCTGTAATTATTATCTTTTCTTTTTACATCAATAAGGCCATTGCGGTCCCAGTTCCTTAATGTGTCAGCTGTTATGTTCAGATATTCTGCTGCTTCGGTTTTCCTGAGGCTCATCTGTTGAAAAGGCGAGATATCACTTATTATGCTTTCTACGGAAATTATTGCTTCTTTTGCATGACTGATCTCATTAATAATCATTAGTATATATTCATCTGACTGCTTTGATGCTTGCGAAAAATCCTTCTTAGCACACGATCGGATTATATTGACAGCCTGTTTGCGTAATCCGTTCTGCAGAATTTCTGCTCTTAAGGCAAGCTTAATCAGCCTTATTTGCCATATGTGAATATCTGTAAATATCCGGTAACCATTGCTTCTTCTTTCTGGTGCAGTTATAAAGCCGACTTTCTCGTAGAATCTTACAGTATTCGGATGTATAGAGTTTATTCGCGCAATCTCAATTGTTGAGTATGTCTTCATTAAATTTATACTTTCCTGAGGCATTTATGTAATATTATATTGCTTTAAGACAAAGACGAAAAGGTCCTGCAGACAAAAAACATGGTTTAAATATATAAGAAAGAAGATTTGTCGAAAAAGCATATCGTGGGTTATTTCAATGCTCCCTTGACAATATATGCATTATGACTTAAACTATCGATATATTTTGATTAATGGAGTGTGTAAATCCTTAATGGATAGTGACAGTATATACCGAAGTATCACCCTGATCGTCCTTGTCGTCGTGGGCGGTCTATTAGCGGGTATGGAAACGGCATATTCATCTTGTAATAAAGTCCGACTTAAATATAATGCAGAAAACGGCGATGTGAAGTCCGAAAGAGTCCTGAAGATAATCGAGCAATCTGATAAATCTATCACGACTATTCTAATTCTATTAAACATAATTCATATTTCAGCTGCATCTATTGCAACAATTCTGGCTGTCAAGCTTCTTGGAGAGATAGGGACTCTGGTTTCTACAATACTGCTTACCATTCTTATTTTTACATTTAGCGAAGTTATTCCAAAAAGCATAGCAAAAGACAATGCGGATGCATATGCAATAGCATCAGCTCCAGCATTAAGGTTTTTAGTAATAATCCTTACCCCTTTTTCCTATGTTCTTTCAGCTGCAGGCAGGCTGTTAAGGAAGATGCTTGGAACAAAAACAAAAGAACCCTCTATGACAGAAGATGAGCTTCAGAGCATGATAGAGACTATCGAGGAAGAAGGCGTATTGGAATCTGACCAGAGTGAGCTCATACAATCAGCTATAGATTTTTTAGACACGACAGCTGCTGATATTCTTACTCCCAGGGTGGATATTGTCGCAGTCGACATAGACTGGCGCAAGGAAAAGATAGATGGTACGGTTATAAAGGAAAAATACTCCAGACTACCAGTTTACGAAAACACGATAGACAATGTTATAGGCGTGCTGCAGTCAAGAAAATACTTAAAAGGAATGATTAATAACTCAACTATTGATATTACTTCTATTATGGACAAGCCGATTTTTGTTCATCAGAGCATGCTTGTAAATACACTTTTTGAAATGATGAGTGCAAGAAGAGCTCATATGGTAATTGTCACAGATGATTATGGCGGTACAGCCGGCCTTATAACTATGGAAGATATAATGGAAGAACTGGTAGGCGACATATATGATGAAGATGATATAGTGGAAGAAGACTATATATATCTAGAAGACGGCACTTTGGAGATAACCGGTGAATTAAGAATGGACGAATTGCTGGATATACTGGACATTCCATATAATGATGACATAATTGAACATAAAACAGTTTCAGCATGGACAATGGAGCATCTTCAGAATATTCCTGCTGTTGGGGACTCTTTTGAGGATTTCAGGCTGCTTGTTACCATAAAGGAACTTGATGGTATGAGAATTGAAAAGCTTTTAGTCAAAGCTATTGAGAAGCAGGAAATAAAAGAAATCGAAGACGAAGAAAAGGGAAAAAAGAAGAAAGATGAGGTAACTGAGTAATGGAGTGGCTTATCTATATGGGCATATTCATGCTTGTAATCTTCTCATTCTTCTTTTCGGGTACTGAAATCGCCTTTACCTCACTTAATATCGGTAGAATCAGGCTTGAAGCGGAATCTG
>JBAZFL010000073.1:0-8116 GCA_041653455.1 Clostridia bacterium | reverse complement strand
AGCAAGGCTCTCAATCTCTTCATGGTGAAGAAGATACATATCTTTATTCCCTATTTGCGGAAAGTCATATACTCTCTTTATTTCCATAGGCTCGGTTTCTATCCATCTTCCGTTTTCCCAGTATGAGCCTTTTGCTGTAACTTCCCTAATATTTATCTCAGGATTGAAATTAGTTGCAAAAGGATATCCGTGATCTCCAGCATTTGCATCCAGTATATCGATATAGTGAATCTCATCGAAATAATGCTTTTGAGCATATGTTGAAAAAACAGAGGTTACGCCTGGATCAAAACCGCTTCCAAGTAATGCTGTTATATTTGCTTGTTTAAATCTGTCATTATACTCCCACTGCCATTTGTATTCGAATTTTGCTGTATCAACAGGTTCATAATTAGCAGTATCGACATAGTTTGTCGAAGTAGCAAGACATGCTTCCATAATTGATAAATCCTGGTATGGTAATGCTAGATTAAGCACGGTATCTGGTTTGAATGAATTTATCAATGCTATGAGTTCCTGTACATTATCTGCATCTACTTTAGCAGTATGTATCTTTGTCTTCTGATTTTCCAGCTTCTTTTTCAAATCATCACATTTTGATTTGGTCCTGCTGGCAATCATCAATTCAGGAAAGACTTCATGATTCTGACAGCATTTCCTTATGGCTACATTAGCCACTCCCCCGCATCCTATTACCATTACTTTACTCATAGATACAACCTCCTATTGTCAGCAAGATTTCTCTGGTTATTTTACATGCAGCTGCTGTAGAAGCTCCTGAAAGGTCATAATGAGGCGATAATTCCACAATATCGGCTCCAACTATGTCCAGACTTTTTAACGCTAAAACAGCGCTATGAAGCTCTTTAAAGCTTACCCCTCCTGGTTCAGGTGTTCCTGTCCCGCTAAATACGGACGGGTCAAGCACATCAAGATCCAGACTGAAATAGACAGGTATTCCTTTAAGGTTATTAATCGCGTCATCCAGTCCCTCAAAATCGAACTTGCGCATGTTTGTATGAGTATCAGCAAAAAGGAATTCCTCTTTTTCTCCGCTTCTGATACCGAACTGATATATGTGCCTGTCTTTAACAATTTCAGAAATTCTTTTCATTACAGTTGCATGTGATAACTTCTGTTTTAAGTAATCATCTCTAAGGTCAGCATGAGCATCAAAGTGTATAACAGCAAGATCCGGATATTTCCTTGTTAAAGGCTTTATACATGCATACGAGATCAGGTGCTCTCCTCCTAAAGCAACAGGTATTTTCCCATCTTCTGTGATTTTTCTGGAGAATTTCTCGATTATTTTTAAAGAGCCTGCAGTATCTCCAAAAGGACACTCTAAATCCCCAGCATCATGAATAGCATAATCACTCAGTCTTGCATTTTGGTAAACTGAGTATTCCTCCAGACCATAGGATTCATTTCTTATCGCTTGGCTGCCGAATCTTGTTCCAGGCCTGAATGATGTAGTATTGTCAAATGGTACTCCATACAACACGATTTTTGCTTCTTTATACTTGCTTTCGCATCCAATAAAAGCATTTATATTACTCGACATTTTCCAGCATCTCCTCTACATAGTTTGGAAGATAAAAAGACCCTTTATGAAGATTCGGGTTGTAGTATCGTGTTTTAATACCAAATGACTCCCATTTGGCTTCATTCATATCCCTCAAAGGATGATATTTTTTAGATGCAAATCCAAAAAGCCAGTGCCCTGATGGGTATGTCGGTATGAATGCCTGGTATAGTTTGCTTATCGGGAAAGAGTCGTAAATTCTTTTATGAGCTCTCTTCATTGCTGCTGCATCTTCTTCATAAAAAGGGCTTTCATGCTGGTTTACCATAATACCGTCTTCTTTTAACGCATTATAGCAGTTGCCATAAAATTCCTTAGTAAACAGCCCCTCTCCAGGTCCGAAAGGATCAGTTGAATCGACTATGATCAGGTCATACTCCCCAACATGCCTTCTAATAAATTTCATCCCATCCTGATAGTATATATTGACTCTTTCATCATCAAATCCGCATGCAGTCTTTGGAAGGAATTTTTTGCACACATTTACCACTTCCTCATCTATTTCTGCTACATCGATTGTTTCAATAGTCGAATATTTTATAAGCTCCCTTAATACTCCGCCATCACCTGCTCCGATAACCAGTATCTTCTTTATATCCGGATTTACAGCCATAGGGACATGAGTTATCATTTCATGATATATGAATTCATCTTTTTCCGTCAGCATCATAAATCCGTCCAGCGCAAGAAATCTTCCGAATTCAAATGATTCAAAAACATCTATCCTCTGAAAACGGCTGGTTGAACTGTATAACTGCTTGTCTACTTTTATGGAAAGGTAAACATTTTCCGTATGCTTCTCGCTATACCAAAATTCCATATTATCGGCCTCCTTGTAAAATATTGAGCCTTTGTATGTGCATATCTTCCGGACCTGTGATAAGAGATCCCTTTTCCTTTGCATAAATTATATAATCAATTATCTGTTCGGTTATTCTTTCGCCTGGTGCTAATATGGGTATTCCAGGAGGATAAGCCATTACAAACTCTCCACATATTTCGCCTGCAGTCTTCTTTATTTCCACACTTAACTTTTTTGCGTAAAAAGCATCCTGAGGAGACATTTCCACAACAGGGTTGATATATTCATGCTTTAGTGATGAAGTCCTTGGCTTTTTGTATCGTCTTCTGATTTCCGATAACGATCCTATTAACTGCTCTATGTTCTTATCGCTATCACCTACTGAGATATATGCCAGTATATTTTCCAGATCTCCGAATTCAATCTGAATATCATATTCATCCCGAAGAAGGTCGAATATCTCAATGCCAGCAAGACCAACGCCTGATGTATTTATTGAAAGTTTCGTTACATCAAAATCAAAAACAGTGTCCCCATTTACTAATTCTTTTGAATAAGCATAATAATCACCTATCTCATTTATCTCGTCTCTGGCATACTGTGCAAGCTCAACTACAGTTTTAAATATATCTTTCCCATGCAGATATAGCCTTCTTCTGGAAATATCCAAACTAGACATCAAAAGATACGAACCTGAAGTTGTTTGTGTAAGATTAATCACCTGTCTTAGATAATCAGTATTAATATTCCCCCCGGCAAGAAGCAGAGAGCTCTGAGTCAATGACCCTCCTGATTTATGCATGCTTACAGAAGCCATGTCCGCTCCGGCAGCCATTGCTGACACTGGAAGGCCTTCTCCAAAATACAGATGAGTTCCATGAGCTTCATCAACAAGCACAAGCATGTTATGCTTATGAGCAATCTCAGTGATTTTTTTCAGATTGGAACATATCCCATAATACGTCGGATTATTTACAAAAACCGCTTTAGCATCAGGATTCTGTTCAATAGCTTTAACGACATCGTTATATGACATGCCTAAAGATATACCAAGATCGCTGTTAATCTGAGGATTTATATATACAGGAATAGCTCCGCATAATACGAATGCATTTATTACGCTTCTATGAACATTTCTTGGCAGTATTATTTTATCTCCTCTTTTTAATACATAGAGAACCATGGACTGGACAGCCGACGTGGTACCATTGACCATAAAATACGCGTGTTTAGCGCCAAATGCCTGACCGGCTAGTTCTTCCGCCTCTTTTATAACTCCAGTCGGATGACATAAATTATCCATATGCCTCATGGAGTTTATATCAACAGATAAGCATTTAACTCCTAAGAAATCTGTAAGCTCCTTATTTCCTTTTCCTCTTTTATGTCCTGGAACATCAAAAGGAACTATATGCATCGTTTTAAGTTCTTCAAGCGCCTCATATAAAGGGGCGCGGTTCTGATCAGATAAAGTCATTTCCCCCACCTTAATAAACATTAATGCCGCTGAATATTTCAATCATTTCACGGCGAAGACTGTTCGTAATTGCAAGCCTTGTTTTAGGCGCGATCTCGTAAACATCAGTATTAAAAAGGTAGTTCTGCAAATCCACCTCTTTTATTAACATTTTTGAATGGAATATATTAGATTGATATACATTCACATCTACAGCGTCATATCTTTCTAATGTCTTTAGGTCTATATAGTCCTGTATAGAAGTAATTGCATGGTCTATGAACAGTTTACGTCCTGTAATATCTCTTGTAAAACCTCGCACCCTGTAGTCCATTGTAATTATATCGGAATCAAAATTACCTATCAGGAAGTCCAAAGTAGAAAGAGGTGTGATTTCCCCGCATGTAGCAACATCAATATCAACCCTGAAGGTTGCAATAGAAGTATCAGGATGATACTCAGGATAGGTATGTACTGTGACATGGCTTTTATCCAAATGACCAACTATTTCCTTATTCTTATGCGGAATCATCGCTTCTTCTGCAATAAGGAATGTAGCGCTTGCGCCTTGAGGCTCATAATCCTGTTTGGCAATGTTCAGCACTGTGGCTCCAATCATCTGAGTGACTTTCGTTAAAATATTCGTCAGCCTTTCAGAGTTATACTGCTCGTTAATATATGCAATATAATCTCTTTGTTCACGTTCAGACTTAGCATAACATACATCATATATGTTGAAACTTAAAGTCTTAGTCAGATTATTGAATCCGTATAGTTTCATTTTTTCATCCACATCAACCTCCAAAAAAAAACAGGATATACCTACATTCTTGATACATCCACGTAAAACAGTCTTATCCTTTTGGGAGCGCGTGCATAGCAGCTTTTTGTTTCAGAGTCTATATAGCAAGAACTACTTTTACTACTCTTATTGACCGTTTTACAAGTGTGTATCCTATACACTTTTGGCCTATAGGCCATCTTACAAAATCTGAGCTCTTAACTCAGTCAATAAGCAGCTTACGCTGCAATCGGCAGTTGACCCGGCTGTCCGTCTGGCCTTAGCTCCCTTATATAGGAGCGGTCAAGAAGTTCATGTAGCCTGCTTAAAACACGACCCAGAAACCGAAGTAAATATATCATCTTATGTATAACTATGTCAATAACAAATTCCGAATTAGCATATTTCATCTTACTATGTTTCCTTTCATAGAAAGAAGAACAGATATTATCTGTTCTTCAAGACATATAAACGGGGCAGTTTATATGGGAATTGAGCGTCATCTTTAGTGTTAAAAGAAAAAAATGGATGCTATGATGAATGAAAATACAAAAAGCATTATTACTCCCAGTATTACGCTTGTGGTTTTTATACTAACTGTTTCCCTATTCATTCAATACATCCTCCTTTTTTCCTCTATTACATATATACGAAACATAGTGCATTCATTTTGGGGTAGGAACTAAAATTTTTTCTAATTTTATTATATTTTCTAAAAAACTCTGATTTGCTGCAAGTAACCTATTATATGTATTGACTTGCATTTATTAAGGAGTATAATTTTTTATGAATAGAAAAGGATACAATATGGATTCGTATTATGCGAAAGTATGTGGGATATCATCTGATTTCGACATGAAAAAATGCTCTTATCTATTTCGTTTAAAAACAAACAATTCTTATCTGGAAACAGCATTTAATAATCAAATATTCTGCAAATTAGAAAAAATATATACGGGGGTATGAAAAATGAAGAAAAGCATAACTTTGCTAATGTGCGTATTAATAGTTTTGTTGTTATTTACAACTGGATGTAATGATGAGAATCCACCAAATAACGGATTTGACGAATATGGCGACCCATTTTCAATGGACCCGTCTGACACATCATATCAGGAAAATTCCGGTAATAATGATTCCTTGGTTGATACACAATTCTGGTGGATCGAGACAAATATGAGAACATACTACTATGACAACCAATTAAAGGAAGACCATGAACTTGGAGCAGGTTTTTTTGTCTGGGAAAAGAAATCTTACCCTATCCCTGAAACTGACCAACTATATGAGGAAACTTACAGCGGTACGCAATATTATGATTATTTCAGGTATGATAATCCCTATGGTTACGAAATGTGGGGTGATGTAGTACCGCAAGGTACACTTATAAGCATTGACTTTGGTGAGCCATATCCCGATAATGTCACAGTTTACAGAGATGACTGCACATATGAAAGTCTGGTTGATGTTAGAAATCCTCTTATGATTGAGACAAGCTTGTATACTGATGGCAAATTGTCCTTTAATGTTGACTTCGGTACTGATAACCTTATTTATTACAGGGTTTTCTATTCATGGACCAGATTCAACGGTTTCTATTCTGCTTCTTCATCATATATTTTCAGGAAGCCTTAATATAATTTATCCTTTTATAAACATATAAAAATTTACCAGCTGTAATTCTTCATAAAAAACAGAACAGAGGGAAATCTGTTCTGTATATAATAAACGAGGTTTTGAGATTGAATATTGGTTTTATCCTCGTCCATTACCATTGTTGCCTTCAGGCTTCTTGCTCTGACCTTGCGGATCGCTTACTTCGCCTTGTTTTTGTTCATCCAGATCATCTGCCTTTGATTCATTCTCTTCTTCTAAATCATCTGATGGTTTGTTATCCTGACCTGGCGTTTCTGAAGGTCTGTTATCCTGACCTGGTGTCTCACTTGATTGCTCATCAATGTCCTCAGATTCAGCTTCATCCTCTACTTCTATTTCATCAGAAGGTTTATTGGCTTGGCCTGGTGTCTCTGATGGCTTGTTATCCTGGCCTGGCGTTTCTGACGGTCTGTTATCCTGACCTGGTGTTTCTGAAGGTCTGTTATCCTGACCTGGTGTTTCTGATGGTCTGTTATCCTGGCCTGGCGTCTCTGACGGCTTGTTATCCTGGCCTGGTGTCTCTGACGGTTTGTTATCCTGGCCTGGTGTCTCTGAAGGTTTGTTCTCTTCGCCTTTATCAGTATTCTCTTTAGTCAGTTCCATTATTTCTTTAACCGACTTGTCCAGCCAGTCTTCTTTGTCTATGCTCTCAGGATCATCAGAGCTTTCTATAAGTTTTTCTATAAGATTAAGTTTGCCAGGAGTTATTCCCAGTTCTTTTGCTTCTTCAACTCTTTCAAGACCTACCGCTTCACCCATAACCAGCGCATTTGAATTGTTAGCTGCAACTACAGCCATTACTGTTTCCTTCAGTATTGCGGCAAGTTCCTCAGCATTATTGTTATTTTTAGCCGCAGTCGCTATCATTATTCCTGAACCTTCTGATTGAAGATATCCTTCCTTTGCAGCTTCAGAAATTGTCATTGATACTGCATCCTCAATTTTCTTGTTCTTTAATGATTTTATGTTTAATTCTTCTAGTATATGTTCTCCATCCTGGTTAACGCCATTCACATCAATTACCCTGTCATACATATTTATAGAGTATTCTATTGATGGATTTATATCCACACTGACATATCTGGTAGGCAGATAATATGAAGATGTACCAAGACCCATAGCTAATAACAAGCTTGCTGCTGCAACTGTAATCGCTGTTTTTATTGTCATTATTTTCATTGTCATTCCTGCATCAACCTCCTTACCGATTGTATAATTCCTGTTTACTACTTTGATGATGCTTCCATCAGCACAGAGCATTGCGGCAGTTTTTTTCCTAACATCCACTATGACAGCTTTCATATCATTTACCTCCCTTCTTGATATATGATACATACTCAGCCAGCCACGGAAAATCATTGGACAGTAGCTGTGTCGCCGCTATTACATATATACGATGACGCTCCAGTATTTTTCGGGGTAGCTTGGTGCTTTCTTGAATTTTCTTTATTGGTAGTAATTTTTTGCTATTTAATTCTTTGAGTACATCTTTGTTATCCAGTATGTAGTTTACTGCAATAGCACATGAATTTTTTGTTTTCTTGGACTTGGGAGAGGTATCAGCTAAATCATAAAATGAAAATCCGAATTCTTTAAAAAGTGAATTTGCAGCTTCAATTTCATATTTCAAGGAATCTTCCTTGCTTATAGCAAGTTTATCCGATAACTGGGCTTTTAACGCTAAATTCTCATCTTCCTCAACCGGTTCTATATCATAGACATTTGGATCTACCGAAATTTCCTGATTATATTTATTCTCAGATCTGAAATAATCAATTAATTTTCTTTTAATTATCAGCGAAGCATATGACATGAATGATCCTTTCTCAACGTCAT
>JBAZFL010000072.1:0-8204 GCA_041653455.1 Clostridia bacterium | reverse complement strand
TGTCCAAAGAAGAAAAGGCAACTATAAGGAAACAATTGCTGGAGTACTGCAAGCTGGATACATATGCTATGGTTATGATAATGCAGAAATTGAGGAAAGAATAATGAATGAAGAAAAAGAACAAATTAAGGGAAAAGTAATCAAGACCGTAATAATAGGAGTAATTATTCTGGCTATATCAGCTTTGCTTATTTACTGGTATTTTTTCAGATAAAATTCTTTTATACCGTAAAAACAAACAAGGCTATATGCTTTTAAATACGGTTGGGATATAATAAAGGTAATAATAATAGTTGGGAGCTTTTTATGGAAATGTTGAATAACAAAGTCGCCGTCATAACAGGTGCCGCACAGGGTCTTGGTGAAGCATTAGCACAAAGACTTGATAAAGAAGGATGTTCGGTTGTTGTAGCGGATTTGAATTATGAAAAAGCATGTGAAGTTGCAAAATCATTAAAAAATGCAGTAGCATGCAAGGTAGATGTAACAAATGAAGCAGATGTAGATGCCATGACTTTACTTGCGATAGACACATTTGGAAGAATTGATATATTTGTTAATAATGCAGGTATTGTAATTTCCGGTCCAGCTCATGAATTTGATGTAAATAAATGGAGACTTGTACAGGATGTAAATCTTTGGGGATATTTCATTTGCGCCAAGTCCGCAGTCAAGCATATGCTTAAGAATGAAAACGGGGCTTCATTTATACAGATTAACAGTAAATCCGGGAAAAAGGGCTCATTTCGCAATAGCGCATATGCTGCTTCAAAATTCGGCGGGATAGGGCTTACTCAGAGTCTTGCACTGGAGTATGCAAAGAATAACATAAGATTCAATGCGATATGTCCAGGAAATCTTTTAAATTCCCCATTATGGGTAAACAGCCTATTCAAGCAGTATGCTGTTAATCAGGGAATAACAGAGCAGGAGGTCAGACAGAAATATCTTGACCAGGTTCCAATGGGAAGGTCATGTGAATATGAGGATGTTGCTAATGTAATGGTATTTTTAGCTTCAGAAATGTCCAGCTATATGACTGGGCAGGCAATTAATGTAACCGGTGGACAGGAAATGCGCTAAATATGAATGAATACTTTCTTTTACAAATTGAAAATCTGAACAACAAGAAGAGTGAAGAGAGACTGAATAGTTTAAGAGTGTTAAAAAATGCGGTAGATAAGGGTGATATTCAAAAACCCTTATTTTTCAATGATGTAAATAACCATATACATACCACATATTCATTTTCACCATACAGTCCGACAAAAGCCTTGTTTATGGCTTACATGAACGGACTTAAGACTGCAGGAATCATGGATCATGACTCTGCAGCAGGTTGCGAAGAGTTCATAAAAGCCGGGCAGATACTTGATATGCCGACAACATGCGGTATTGAAGTAAGAGTACGCATGGATAAGACTCCGTTAAACGGAATAAGGATAAATAACCCTGATCAGGATTCTGTAGCATATGTCGCTCTTCACGGTATACCTCATCAGTATATAAAGACAATACAGAATTTTATGGCCCCATACAGAGAAGCAAGAAACGTCCGCAACAAAATGATGTGCGAAAAAATAAATCAGCTTTTAGGCAAATATGGCACTATTCTTGATTTTGACAAGGATGTATGTCCGTTATCACTTTATCATGAAGGCGGAACAGTAACTGAGAGGCATATATCCTATGCGCTGGCTATAAAGATGATTAACAGGTTCGGTAAAGGGAAAGCCCTTGCTGATTTCTATAAGGAAACGCTGAAGCTTCCTCTTAGCAGTAAGAATGAGATCTTATTAAACGATGAATATAATCCGGTATATGAGTATGATCTTTTAGGTGCGATTAAAAGCGATTTGATTTCTCTTTTCTATATCGATGCCTATGACGAATGTCCTGATATTCATGACATAATATCCTTAAGCAGAAAGACAAATGCCATATCTGCATATGCATATTTAGGAGATGTAGGAAACTCTGTTACAGGAGACAAGAAACCTCAGAAATTTGAAGATTCATATATTGATAAGCTTTTTGAAACATTAAAGGAACTGGGATTTGATGCAGTGACATATATGCCTTCAAGAAACACTAAAGAACAGTTAATGAAAGTTAAGGCATTATGTGAGAAACATGGGTTCTTCCAGATAAGCGGAGAAGATATAAACTCACCTCGGCAGAATTTCATATGTAAAGCAATGAGGGACTCTTTCTTTGACAATCTGAGGGATTCGACTTATGCTTTAATTAAGCACGAACAGCAAGCGACAGAAGATATAACAAAAGCTATGTTTTACAATAAATAGGAAAGAAGGTGTTTGCAATTGAGCTACGAAGAGTTGTGCAGGAAGAGAGACTATGTAAACAGTAATTTATCCAAACTATCCCCTGAGCAGATAGGGACACTTGAAAAAGAATTCGAGTGTGACTACACCTATGAATCGACAAGGATAAAGGGAAACATGCTTGCAAGGGACCAGGTCAAGGCCATTTTAGACAATGAAGCCAAAGGCATGGAGAAAAACCAGGATGTCCTGGAAATCGTCAATCACAGCAAGGCTTTCAGGTATATGAAGATGTTCCTTAAGAAGAACACATATCTTGATGAAGAAGCGGTTAAAGAAATTAATGCAATAGTTGTGGAAGACATATCGGTAGGCGGAGTATATCGTAACGTCAACCTTATTATTCCAGGCAGGAAGCATGTTCCGCCATCACCTGAAAAAGCATATTACAAGATGAAGAAATACTTCAATGACCTGCCTTATCTTGCATATGAGACTGCTATGGAGAAAGCAATGTATGCGTATGCGATGTTCATGAAGATTCATCCGTATGTTGATGGCAACAGCCGGACCGGAAAACTGATTATGAATTACGTGCTTATGAAGGAAGGTTTCCTGCCCATATACATACCCAAGGAAAGATATAAGGAGTATGTGCATGCATTCGAGCTTTTTGCTTCTGAAGACCAGCTTGAACCTCTGGCTAAGCTGGCTTACGAGTTTGAGCAGACTCAGCTTGACAGGTATATTGAGAAAATAGACCTGGCATAAATAAAATTTAACAAACGCAAACCAAATCACTGGAGGTAAGAGATGATAAAAGTATTGGCGTATGATTTTGGCGCGAGTAGCGGAAGAGCCATGCTGGGGTCATATGACGGGCAAAAAATCAGTATTGAAGAAATTCACAGGTTTTCAAATGATCCTGTATATATAGACGACACTCTGTACTGGGATGTATTAAGACTTTTCCATGAAATGAAAACTGGACTTATTGAAGCAAGAAAAGCCGGACATGATGATATCCAGAGTATTGGAATCGATACTTGGGGTGTGGATTTCGGACTGATTGATGATAAAGGAAGGCTTTTAGAGAACCCAATACATTACAGGGATAAAAGAACAGACGGACTCATGGAAGAAGTATGGGAGAAAATTGGAAAGAAAAACCTTTACAACAGAACCGGAACACAATTCATGCAGTTCAATACTATTTATCAGCTTTACTCGATAGCAAAAAACAGACCGGAATTATTTGAAAGAACTGACAAGCTTCTTTTTATGCCGGATTTGCTTTCATACTTTCTTACCGGAAAAAAAGTCGCGGAATTCTCTATGGCAAGCACGACACAGATGCTGAACAGTAAAACAGGAGACTGGGATTTTGATCTGCTTAATGAATTAGGCATACCTACAGATATACTGGAAAAAGTAGTAGACAGTGCAACAGTGATAGGCAATCTTACAGAGCAGGTTTGTTACGAGACAGGACTTAAACCGATTACTGTCACTGCTGTGGCCGGACATGATACCGGTTCTGCAATGATATCAGCACCAGCGGATACAGACCTATTTGCATTTCTCTCCTCTGGTACATGGTCACTGCTTGGTTCCGAACTTCCAAAACCGGTAGTAAATGATCTGACATATAAATATGAGTATTCCAACGAAGGCGGAATAAACAGGACTGCAAGGCTTATCAAGAATATAATGGGCTTGTGGATCTATCAGGAATGCAGGAGGCAGTGGAACAAGGAGGGTGACCCTGTATCATTTGATGAACTGGAGATGTCTGCAAGAAAAGCTGCACCCTTCGCTTGTCTTATCGACGTGGACCATCAGGATTTTTATCATCCGGGTGAAATGCCTAACAGAGTTGTAGAATTCTGCAGAAGAACCGGGCAGTATGTTCCGAAGAACAGAGCTGAGATAGTAAGATGCATAATGGAAAGCCTTGCTCTCAAATACAGATATGTTTTTGACGGATTATGTGAGATAGTCAAAAGCAAGATACCAAAACTGCACATGGTAGGCGGAGGCTGTAAGAATACAATGATATCTCAATTTACCGCTGATGCATTAGGAATTGAAGTCACATCTGGTCCTATAGAAGCAACTGCAATAGGGAACATAACTGCCCAGCTTATATCTTTAGGAGCGATAAAAGACTTGAAGCAGGCAAGGGAAGTCATAAAGGATAGTTTTGAGATAAAATCATATTTTCCGCAGAATAGTAAACTTTGGGAAGAAAAATATGAATATTACCTGAAAAACATATTGAATAAGGGATAAATTAAAGATACAATCATAAAATCCAGCAAAAAGCAGATTGATAGATAGGAGTTAGAAATGTACGATAAGAGCATAAAAGAGATGATAGAAATGTCCTGTAAGGTTGGAAGCCTGCCAGATTACACTCAAGGAGGCGGAGGTAACACTTCTGTCAAGTTTGATAATGAGCTTATGGCTGTCAAGGCATCTGGCTGCAAGCTTTGCGATATAACTGCAACAGAGGGTTTTGTTGTGGTCAACTACAAAAAAGTACGCGAATATTATGACACTGTTGACATAACCGAGAAAAGGGATTTCTATAAGGAAAGCTCGCAGTTCGTGAAGGACAACATGGTCAAGCTAGAAGGATTAAATGATGGAAGGCCTTCAATAGAAGCAGGATTTCATTCTCTGCTTGAGAAATATGTTATTCACACGCATTCTGTTTATGGCAATCTTTTGTGCTGTACAAGCCAGGGAGAAGGTATAGCAAAAGAGCTTTTTGAAAAGTCGCCTTACAGATATCTGTATCTTCCATATATCGCTCCAGGATTTTACCTTACTCTTGAAATACAGAAACAGATAAAACTGATGGGATGTATTCCTAATATAATATTTATGGGAAGCCATGGTGTAATTATAACCGCAAAAACTCTTGTGGAAGTGGAAAAGATAAATAAGTTTGTGTCTGACAGAATAAAGGATAGATTGAATATTTCAGAACCTTATGGGGAAGTAGCTGTAAAACAGAAAGCCGAAGGAGTATATGAATCAGATACAAAGAGGCTTATCTCATATCTGAAAGGAAAAGAGTACACTGATGAATGGTTTGATTCAAATATACTTTATCCAGACCAGGCTGCATATCTGCTTGGAGCGATTACAACAAGAAATGAAGAAAAGAAGGCAAGGATAAACTTAAAGAGCGGGATTGCCGAGTATCATGTATCATACAAGGAAGCATTGACATTAGAAGAAAGCATATGTGCATTTCTATTCATAATGGACGAGGCTGAAAAGAATAGTTTAAAGACATTTACAATGCAGGATGAGGATATAGCATTTATCATGGGCTGGGAAGGCGAAGCGTACAGAAAGGCCATGTTGAATAAAAAGTAAATAACACGGGAGGACGGTAATATGGATTTTACAAACTACACAAAAATGTATCCTGACATAGCAGGAAGGTTCGGAGAATACGGGGGAGCATATCTTCCACCTCAGCTGGTCGAAGCATTTGAGGAAATTGACCAGGCGTATATGACGATAGCACATTCAGCTTCGTTCATAAACGAACTTAGAAGAATTAGGAGGGAGTTCCAGGGCAGGCCAACGCCGGTTTACCATTGTGAAAGGCTCTCCAATAAGCTTGGCAGATGCCAGATTTATTTAAAAAGAGAAGATCTCAATCATACAGGCGCACATAAGCTTAATCACTGTATGGGAGAAGGCCTGCTGGCTAAATACATGGGCAAGAAGCGTCTAATAGCAGAAACCGGAGCAGGACAACATGGTGTCGCACTGGCAACAGCAGCTGCATTCTTCGGGCTGGAATGCGAAATTCACATGGGTGAGGTGGATATAGCAAAACAAGCACCTAATGTAACAAGAATGAAAATATTAGGAGCAAAGGTAGTACCTGTATCGCATGGGCTTAAGACATTGAAAGAAGCAGTTGACTCTGCATTCGAATCATATATGAACAGTTATAAAGATTCTATTTACTGCATAGGCTCTGTAGTAGGGCCTCATCCTTTTCCCATGATGGTTAGGGATTTTCAGATGGTTGTCGGAATAGAAGCTAGACAACAGTACATGGAAATGACAGGCGATCTTCCTGATGAAATTTGTGCATGCGTAGGTGGAGGCAGTAATGCGATGGGATTATTTACTGCTTTCCTAAAAGATCCTGTCAGGATAGTCGGAGTAGAGCCTATGGGAAGAGGTCCTGCAATCGGTGATAATGCTGCAAGCATAACTTTTGGCAAAAAAGGTATTCTTCACGGGTTTGAAAGTCTTCTTCTTCAGAACGACAAAGGAGAACCGCTGCCAGTATATTCAATTGCAAGCGGTCTGGATTATCCTTCTGTCGGACCTGAACATGCATTCCTGCATGACATGAAAAGAGTAAACTATACATCAGTAACTGATGATGAAGCGATGGAAGCATTCTTCATGCTTTCAAGGTATGAAGGGATAATACCTGCTTTGGAAAGCTCTCATGCTCTTGCATATGCTATAAAGGCTGCAAGACTTAACAGTACGAACTCCATACTTGTTAATTTAAGCGGCAGAGGCGACAAGGATATTGATTATGTTGTCGAGCACTACGGAGTTGGAGATCAGTATAAGTTATAAGGTTAATTAGAAATAAAAGCTACTAAAATGCATAATCTTCATAAATTTTTGATATTATGCATTTTTTGTTATAGAATGTGCATATCAGATAATTGATAATTTTCGAAAGGGGCACGAATATGGACCAACAAGACGTCAAACACGCAGAGGAAGATAAAAAAGAAGATAGAAGCTATAAATTCGAAGTAAAAGTAGATAAATGGTTTAACAGAAGAAATCCAAATACTTTTCCTTATCCTGTACTTGCTACGATTGTATTCTTACTTATGGGCTTCATATGGGATTTGTGGCATCCAGGCTGGATAGTATTCCTTACGATTCCGGTATATTACGCAGTAGTCAATGCAATAAAATCCCGCTCTATATCCTACAGCCTTATCTTAGTTATGATATATCTAGCTATGGGCTTTATATGGGATCTATGGCATCCTGGTTGGATTATTTTCCTTTTAGTACCTATAATCCACTGGTTTACTGGCAAGAAAGGTTAAAAAAGGATTTACATATCAAATGGATTAACTTTGCCCTAATTAGCATAGTATAATGGTGTTATAAAACAGTCGGAGGTGTTGAATGGCGGTAAATATTAAGAAAGTCCCTTATGGCGGATGGGATAATTGCTACAGGATATTTAATGATGAAATAGAGGTAATAGTTACATCTGATGTCGGCCCGAGAGTAATCAGATATGGGTTTATCGGTAGAGAGAATGTTATGTGCGAAAAGCAGGAGCATATGGGTAAAAGCGGAGGAGAAGAGTGGAGGATTTACGGAGGCCATAGGCTTTGGCATAGTCCTGAACACGAAATACGAAGCTATTTTCCAGATAATACAAGTGTGGATGTGCAGATTATCCCTAATGGCATAAAGTTATCTCAGCCAGTTGAAACAACAACAATGATAAAGAAGGATATTGAGATAACCATAAAGGAAACAGGTACCCAAGTATATCTCAAACACATAATGACAAACTATAACCTTTGGGATATTGAGCTTGCAGCATGGGCTTTGACAGTTGTTGCGCCGGGAGGATTAGAAGTTGTCCCTCAAGAAACACTCGATACCAAGCTTCTTCCTAACAGAATGCTTTCATTATGGCCATACTCAGATATGAATGATAAAAGAGTTCAATGGGGCAGCAAGTATATATTCCTTCAGCATGACTCAAAAGCGGTAAAACCTTTCAAATTTGGAATTTCCAATACTGATGGCTGGGCGGCGTACTTTAATCATAATTATATGTTTGTTAAAAAATTCTCTCCAGAAGAAGATATGCTTTATCCTGACTAC
>JBAZFL010000071.1:0-8305 GCA_041653455.1 Clostridia bacterium | reverse complement strand
AGAATGATATAATCAAACTGTTACTAAAGATAAGGAGGTATTTACCTTGAAAAAAAGAGCAGTATCAATAATTATTCTATTATCACTTATATTAATGATTCTTCCAGTAAACGCTTCAAATGATTCCTATGATAAGAATGAAGTTTCTGCTATATATTCCTTAACATCGATAGATAATTTAAAAGCAACAAGCGCTATACTAGTTGAAGCCAATACTGGTCAAATTCTTTATTCTAAAGATGAAAGCAAACAGATTCCTATTGCAAGCCTTACAAAAATCATGTCAGTATACCTTGTGATGGAAGCGGTATACAATAATGAGATATCATATGACACTATAGTGAAAACTTCAGCAAAAGCACATGGTGTAGAAGGATCTTCTGTATATTTGAATCTTGGTGAGGAATTTGCTTTAAGAGAATTACTTTACGCAATTGAAGTAAGATCAGCAAATGATGCTACTGTAGCGGTAGCTGAAGCGGTTGCCGGTTCACAGGGAGAATTTGTTAATCGTATGAATCAGAAAGCAACTGAACTTGGTATGCTTGATACTTACTTCAGAGATTGTACCGGACTGACTGATGCAGGACATTACAGTACTGTTAAGGATCTCTCAGTTATAACCAGAGCCCTGATTACTGATTATCCGGATATATTCTTGTTCAGCCGGACGCTTGAAAAAGAATTCAGGGATAAAGAACATAGGGATTACCAGTATATGGTTAACAGAAATAACCTTCTGAATTATTATGATGGTGCAACAGGATTAAAAACAGGATTTACAACTGCTGCAGGATACTGTCTTGTGGGAACAGCTCAAAGGGGAGAAATCAGTTTAGTAGCTGTTGTTACTGGAGAACCGGACAATAATCACAGGGTTGCTGAGACTGCATATCTTCTTGATTATGGTTTTTCAAATTTTATGTATACACAGACAAATGATGACATGCAGATGGTTGGTTCTATTGAAGTAAGAAAAGGTCTTGATAAAACAGTAGAGACATATGCAAAAGGAACTCTAAGGTTTTTTATGAAAAAAGCGGATATATCGAAAGTGACAAAGGAGATTATTTATGACTCTGCTTCACTAGAAGCACCGGTTGAAAAGGATGTTGTAATCGGTAAAATAGTATATAGTCTGGATGGAGAAGTTTTAGGTGAAATAGAAGTACTTACCGCTCAAGGTATGGAAAGAGCAGGCTTCTGGACATTATTATGGCGCTCGATTTTATCTTGGTTCGGTATTGATTCGAAGAAATAGCTTTACGGCTTTACATGTATTGACTGAAAATATATAATTAACAAAAAGAAAAGGTGTAGAGCTGATGTTGCAAAGTCTTCTTAATTCAATAATACCAATGCTGTACATGATACCAATCATGCTTATATCTCTTACATTACACGAATGCGCACATGGGCTTATGGCATTAAAGTTAGGCGATACAACAGCAAAGGATGCAGGAAGGCTTACACTAAATCCATTAAAGCACCTTGATCCTATGGGTGCGATAATGATGATTATTGCAAGGATAGGTTGGGCAAAACCTGTTCCAGTAAATCCGATGAATTTTAAAGATCCAAAAAATGGCATGGCGCTTGTAGGGCTTGCAGGACCTCTTACTAATCTTACAGTTGCATTCGGAGCTGCCTTTCCGGTTGCACTCATTGAACAAGCTGTTAATCTTCATGGAGTAAAATTCACGACATTTTTGGAAATAACATATGTTTTCTGTTATCTGCTATTTCAAGCGAATATATTCCTTGCTTTATTCAACCTTATACCTATACCGCCATTTGACGGTTCAAGAATTATGTTTGGAATACTCCCGGACAGGTATTATTTCAGTGTAATGAAATACGAAAGGATTGTAGGAATGGTATTCCTTATGATATTTTTTATATTCAGAAATCAATTTGCAGCAGTTTTAGACTTCGTAAGCTCGCCTATAACTAAATCGTTTATTTTTGTTGCAAACTGGTTTGTAGGATTATTTTACTAGGAGGAATTTATGAAAAACATGGTTGTGCTGAGCGGAACAAGAAGTACAGGCTCTCTGCATCTGGGCAATTACTTCGGAGCAGTGGAAAACTGGGTTAACCTGCAGGACAAATACGACTGTTACTTTTTTATTGCTGATTGGCATTCATTGACTACTGGTTATGAAAATACAGAAAATTATATTCATAATATAAAAGAAGTTGTTATGGATTTATATGCTTCCGGACTTTGTCTGGATAAATGTAATATCTTTTTACAATCCAAAATACAGAATCATGCTGAACTGCATCTGCTATTATCTATGATAACGCCATTATCCTGGCTTGAAAGATGCCCTACTTATAAAGACCAATTAGCGCAGCTCAGTGAGAAGGATATTAGGACATATGGCTTTTTAGGATATCCATGCCTTATGGCTTCAGATATTTTAATTTACAGAGCTGATGCGGTACCTGTAGGAGAAGACCAGCTACCTCATCTTGAAATAACTAGGGAAATAGCCAGAAGATTCAATTCCATTTATGAAGAAGTATTTCCTGAGCCAAAAGCATTACTTACCAAATCGAAAGTTCTGCCTGGTCTCGATGGTAGAAAAATGAGTAAAAGTTATGATAACACTATTTTACTTAAGGATGAAGGCGAGGTACTTCGTACAAAGATTATGAGTATGATTACCGACCCTGCGAGAATAAAGAAAACCGATCCTGGACATCCTGAAATCTGTTCTGTTTATGCTTTTCATAAAGTGTTTAATGAATCAGAAGCTCCAGAAATATGCGAATCATGCAAAAAAGGTGAAATAGGCTGTGTAGCATGCAAGAAAAATCTTTTTGGAAAAGTTGCAGAATTTCTAAGTCCTATTCAGCAAAGACGTAAATATATTGAATCAAAACCAGGGCTTATTACAGAAATACTGGAAAAAGGTAATAATAACGCAAAAATAAAGACAGATCATACTATGAATATGGTAAGAAAGGCCATGAAGATAAATTGGGAGTAGGATATCAGTTAAAACTTGAAAACTTTGAAGGCCCATTAGATTTGCTGCTTCATCTTATTGACGAGAACAAGATGAGTATTTATGATATTAAAATTAGCATAATAACTGAGCAATATCTTGATTACCTTATGGCTATGACACAGCTTGATATGGAAATTGCTAGTGATTTTTTGGTAATAGCTGCAACGCTACTTCATATCAAATCCAGAACTATGCTTCCAAAAACAAAAGAAGAAGCAATAGACAGCGAGACAGAGCTTATCAGACAACTCATTGAGTATAAGAAAATCAAGAAAGCAGGTGAATCTTTCAAGTCTATGCATGAAGAAGGCCAAAAGAGCTTTTATTCATTTGCATCAACTGAAGATTTTGGAGAGCCTGAAAAAACATATATGCTTTCAAAAAGCCTTCTAGCGATGATGTATCGTGAGACAATGATCAGACAGATAGAAAAAACCAATAAAAAAGCAGTTAATATAAAGGAGATAGTAAAAAAGGAGAAAGTCTCACTAGCTAAATCTATAAGAAGAGTAATAGATGTGCTTTTCAAGGAAAAAAGAATTAGTTTCTTCCTGAAATTCAAAGCTCACTCTTTATCAAAAGCTGACCTTGTGACTGATTTTCTTTCCATTCTTGTTTTGTCATCACAGAAGAAAGCCACACTAAAACAGAAAAGGCCGTTTGAAGATATATTCGTAGAAGGAACTGAAAATTTGAGTTATCCGGATAATGTACATGAGATATATGATTGGGAATAGGGGTGTTTAATGGATAGGGAATACATATTGAATGTTATTAACGCATTACTTTATGCAAATGGAGAACCAGTATCGATTTCAAGATTACAGCAGATACTGGAAATTGAAAAAGAAAATATTGTAGATATTCTTGATGAGCATATAAGCTTTCTTAAACAGGTTAAATCGGGGATCCTTATCAAAAAGATTGAAGACAGTTATCAGATGTGTACCAACCCAATATATTTTAATACAGTACGCCAGCTTTTTGAAAAAAAGAAGAATGATACATTGTCAAGAGCAGCATATGAGACTCTTGCAATCATCGCATATAATAAGGAAGCGACAAGAGCAAGAATAGAAGCAATTAGGGGAAACTCTGACAGTCCTTTAAAAACTTTACTGGAAAGAGGATTGGTTATAGAAGCTGGCAGGCTTGATGCTCCTGGAAGGCCGGTATTATACAAACCTGCAGATGAGTTCTACAGGGCTTTTGATGTATCATCACTTGAAGAATTGATTCCATTGGAAAATTTCGATGAGGAAGCTTCAGAGGAGAACGAGCCTATTTAAAGTAATCGGATAAGTTTCCTGTATATGTCGCCATGCCTATCTGAGAAAAACTGGATTTCCCATATCCGCCATATGATTCATTTATAGCTTTGTCAGATTCAGTGATGTCTTTTTCTTTTATTCTGGTGTTGCCTGTTCCGGTGCCCTCGTACCAAAGATAATACTTGCCTTTATACTTGTATACAGTTGCAAACCATAAAGCACCTTCATCCCATGATCCTGGATGTCCACGATATATGACTGTCTTATCGCTTTTTTCCCAGTTAATAAGGTCATATGACCGGGAGATGCATATGCTTTCCGGATAATCCTTGAATCTTTCATTGTTACCGAAAAAACTGTAGTAAACTCCATCTTCCTGGTATATCCTGTTTGTAGAAACGCTCTGACTATTCTTGTCTGGTTCAAAAACAACTTTTTCTGTGGAAACATCAAAATCTATTCCGTTCTTACTTGTACACATATAGAATTTGGATACTCCTTTAGATCCGGCTGTCCAGCGCTGATAAAAAAGATACACTAAGCCATCTTTTATAACAACTTCTGGTACGACAGCATTTTGTATTATTGGATTTTTTTCATATTTCGTAAAATAAATTCCATCTTCAGAAATAGCGAGAGAAACGCTATGAGGCATTTCTATAGAATGAGCTGAGTAAAATAAATAAACTTTATTATCAATAACAACTGCAGCAGGATCAAGAATATGATTTGAATCATATTCTTTTGGATCAGGGTTAACTTTTATAATAGGTTCTTTTATAGTTTCAATCCATGTGACTCCATTAAAAGAATCATATGAACAGGTGGATACACCAATCTGATCATGATTATTTTCGTCTTGTCCTCGGAAATAGAAAAAAAGTTTATCATTAAATTCTAATATGTCAGGATTTGCAGCATACTTGCTAAAAAAAGTCCCAGCGGTTCTCTTTACTACCGGATTATCCTCAAACTTACTAAACATATTTACCTCCATCCGCTACATAAAAATTATATATGGTTATATGTATATTAGTATATAAACATCATTGTGTAAATGATATTTTATACGGAATATTCAAGCTTCAAGCGTTTTTATTGCATGGCTGAAGCATAAGATGTAAAATTAGAACAGATTATAAAGTGAGATAAATGGAATTAACAGAAGAACAGAAAAAACAAATAGAGCAACTTTCTATAAAAAGCGGTAAAAAGGTAATATCAGGATATCTTGCTATTATGGCTTTTACTATACCGTTGATTTTATGGCCTTTTATCCCTCAGAGATATTTTCTCTCAAAAATGGTGATGTTATATGCTTTTGCAATTGTTCTGCTGGTTTTTCTACCAGCTTTGAAATTGAATATTTTTTCTACAAGAATAATTAGCCATCCTGCAGTTATCTCCTCATTATTCTTTATTGCATATTCTACAGCTACTCTGTTTTATAGCATTAATATGGACTTGTCTCTATATGGTGCATACGAAAGGAAAGAGACATATTTTATAATAGTCATTTATATCTTCATATTTTTATTAGCCGCTAATCATTACATTTTCTCGAAATGGCATATAATTCTTTTTTCAATTGCAGTTTCACTGATATGCATATATGCAATATTTCAATTATACGGAATTGAACTTATAGAACTTACATTTCTGGCTAAGTACCGAATATCTTCATCTTGGCACTATATGGCTTTTTCAACAATGGGAAATCCTAATTTTCTAGCAAGCCTGTTAGCTATGACTTTACCGTTATTTATTTTTGCTTTTATTAAATCCGGTAATTATTTCTGGACAATACCTATGTCTCTAAACTATTTCGTACTTCTTGCAACAAGGACACGAGGGGGGTGGATTGGAGCATTTGTAGCATTTACGGTTTTATTGATTGTAATGACTGTGAAAAAATTCAGTTTAAGGAATATTCTTATTTGCTGCGGTATTCATGTTCTGCTAACTATTGCATATGCTTTTTTATTTTCAGGGTTTTTCGAAAGGATATGGAGCGCTATTGATACAATGGCAACAGTTGTAGCATCAGACAGCCAAGAGGAACTGCTCAACTCAGGTTCCTTCAGAATCGGGATATGGAAAGGTGTATGGATGCTTATCGAAAAAAAGCCTCTAACCGGGTATGGCATTGAGACATTGAAACAGGCGATATCCAGAGACCCTGAAGTCATATCATTTTTAAGAGGAATAAACCCATCGATTGTTAATACAGACAAAGCGCATAATGAATTCTTAAATATATGCGTTTCAAGCGGTATACCTTCAGGTGTAGCATATTTAACTACTGCAGTAAGTGTTATTTTTACAGGTTTTAGGAACATGAGGAAAGATATGAATCTTTTACCGCTCACATGTGCTGTATGCGCATATTTCATACAAGGTATGTTTAACATCAGTAATAATGGAATAGCTTTCATTTTCTATATATTTATGGGTATAATAGTAAGCTTATCATTAAAGAAGAAAGAAAATGTAATATTATAGAATACAAGGGGATTAAATAATGGAAAAAATGCGTTTACAGAAATATATTGCATTATGCGGATATGCATCAAGAAGAAAAGCTGAACTGCTTATTTCACAAGGTGCAGTATCTGTAAATGGAAATATAGTTAAAGATGTTATTATGGTTGATGATTCAGACGATATAAGGATTGGCAGCAAATCTTTGAAAATTCAGACTAAGCTTCTTTATTATGCATTTAATAAACCTGAAATGGTAATAACATCAATGTCAGATCAATTCGGTAGAAAAACAGTAGCAGATTTTTTTGACTCAGTAGAAGAACGTGTTTATCCTGTTGGAAGACTTGATTATGATTCATCAGGACTTATATTCATGACAAACGACGGGGATTTTGCTAATTTTCTAATGCATCCGAAGAATCAGATAAAAAAAACATATGCAGTTGCTGCTAAAGGTGAAATTACTGAGGAAATAAGACAGGCACTGGAAAACGGAGTGGATATTGGGGGATATATTACAGAAAAAGCAATAGTAGATAACATTGTAAATGAAGAAGGAAAATGTACTGTAAATATATCTATAAATGAAGGTAAAAATCGTCAAGTCAGAAAGATGTTTGAAGCAGTAGGAATCAAAGTGTTCATGTTGCAAAGAGTATCTATAGGTCCTGTATGTTTAAATGACCTTAAAAAAGGCAGATACAGGTCACTAACGCAAAAGGAACTATCATCTTTGGGGTATAACAAGCTGTTTGCCAAGTAAAGCATATAAAAGTATTGTATATATAAATCTATAAATTAATAAAAACAATTGAATGGATATATTAGAAATGATATAATGTATTGCAATGGGCATTAAATGAATTACGAGGTAACTACATGAGTATGATAGAAAAAGTAAACGAATTGAGAAATAAAAAGCAGGAAGCTTCCCTTGGCGGTGGACAACAGAGGATTGAAGCTCAAAAGATGAAAGGTAAGAATACAGCTACCGACAGGATATATAAATTATTTGATGAAGGCTCTTTTGTGGAGACAGAAGCATTTACCGAATCAAGAAGTGTTGATTTTGATATGTCATCTAAAAGGAAAACTGGCGATGGTGTTATCTGCGGATATGGCAGGATAAACGGCAGGCCTGTTTTTGCTGTTTCTCAGGATTATACTGTTCTTCATGGTTCTGTTGGAGAGATGCATGCTAAAAAAATAGCTAGAACTATTGATATGGCTGTAAAAACCGGGGTACCTATCGTATATATGCTTGATTCAGATGGCGCAAGAGTTGAAGAGGGGACTGATGTTCTTGCTGGAATCGGAGAGCTTCTAACAAGGCAGTCAATGGCTAGCGGAGTTATTCCTCAGGTTTGTGCAGTGTTGGGGAATTGCGCTGGAACATCCTCGTTATTTTCAGCTTTATCAGACTTCGTAATTATGTCAGATAAGACAAGTTATATGTACATGAATGGTCCAGCAGTTATAGAAAGCGTTACTGGAGCGAAAGTTACAAAAGAAGATATAGGCAGCGCATCA
>JBAZFL010000070.1:0-8392 GCA_041653455.1 Clostridia bacterium | reverse complement strand
TGGAATTTACCAGCCAATGATGGCTCTTCTTGCGCATCCTGTTAAATCCTTTAAAATATATTACAAATTATTCATACCTTTCCTTATTGGTTGGCTTTTAGGATTCTTAGCATTAGCAAAACTTGTAGAAATGCTTTTTGCAGCATCTTCAACTATAGCAATTGCTTTATTTGTGGGACTTATAATAGGAACTCTACCTTCATTATTCAAAGAAGCAGGCAGAAATGAAACTACTAAGGGATCATGGATTGGATTTTCACTTGGTCTTTTTATCATGTTCGCAGTATTAACTATGCTAAGCAAAGGAACTGCAGCAGCAATTACTCCAAATATCTGGTGGTATGCTTTTTGCGGTCTTGTATGGGGTTTCAGCCTTATTGTTCCTGGATTAAGTTCATCTTCCATTCTGATTTTTATGGGGTTATATCAACCAATGACTTCAGGAATAGCGTCTCTTGATTTGAAAGTTATTCTACCTTTAATTGGAGGTCTTGGTATTACAGTAATATTATTTGCAAGACTTATTAATTTGCTGTTCGAGAAACATCACAGTATTATGCATCATACAATAATTGGGATAGTTATAGCATCGACTCTGCTTATAGTACCCACTGAATACTCAAACTCATTAAACTTTGTTATAAGTACAGCCTGCTTTTTTGCAGGCTTTATTGTTTCAATACTAATGGATAAACTGGAAAATAAAATATCCTTTTAATCCGACATCAACCTTTTTTCGCCCTGCAATTCCTGTATAGGAGCAATGTTCTGAGTAATTTCAACAACCCCAAGATATTCTTTATTATCACCTCTTACAGCAAAATACCTTATATAAACATATCTGTCGCCCATCTTTATCCAGAAATCCTCATGGTCCTTTTTTCCTGATTTGAAATCTTCAACAATCTTCTCTACCACATGAACTGATGCAGGAGGATGGCAGTTGGACACATCCCTTCCTATAATTGCTTTTGTTCTTGCAAAAATTCTGTCACTTCCTTGAGAGAAAAACTTAACCTTATCATTCTTATCAACAAAAGTTATATCAAAAGGCAATGTATTTAACATATGGGTAAGTTCCTCCACATTGAACACTCCGCTTGGAAGAATAATCGAGCCACTTATGCTTTTAATTGCTTCTGCTGACTCTTCCTTTTCAGCTACAGGGTTCCACTTCGGAACATTTTCATATAAATAACCTATTTCCGTTGACTCATTAGCTATTACCTTCCAGTCATCCATTGATAAAGCTTCAATGAGCATTGGAAGCATAATGTTTTCCTCTTTGTATATCATTTCTAATGTTTTTTCAATTGTAGATTCAACAAGAAGTCTTATTTCGTCTGTTACAATCCCTGCCATAACAAGATTTGATATCGAATTTTTAATCATTCCTCTAATCTCATCATCTACCCCCCACATTACCTTAGGAGGTGCTGTTATCCCGTATTTTTCCATATATGGGAAAAATAAATTTTCTTTTTTGGAATAGTGTATGTCTATCTTTAGAAGCTGGTTCAATCCCTCTAAAAGCTTTTCAATAGAATTATCCGATATATCCAGATAAGGCCTGATACTCTTTTCTATCCATGTTTCGATAATCCTGTTTTCCTTTTTTAAAATATACACAGGATGTCCCGGTAATTTTGTCTGATCTGTTTCTTTATGTATATCTTCTATGGAACCTTTAAAAACCGCAGCATGAACATCACAAAGCTTTTGAATTTCACCAACCCCTACACCTTCAGCAATCAAAGCCTGCTCTGCAGCAGATATTTCATTTGCAGAGACATTTTTAAATTCCCTGTCAAATTGCTCTTTTACTTCATCAATTGATTTTCCTTCGTGCAACTGTACAATTATGCTCTTAAGTGCTTTTTTACGACGCTCCTTGTTATTAATGTACTCGCTCATGTATTCCTCCTTTATTCTATTACCTCAAACCCATTATCTTTTAGTGCTTGTATAATATCATTGATATTAACTTTTCTTAAAACAGAACCTTTCGTTATGGTCATAAAGCGTCCTGCAGTATTAAGCATTCCAGGTTTTACTATTTCATTAAATCCCAGATGCATCAGAATATCCAGCATTTCAGGATACTCTGAACATATATCATAAACTGTCCTTTTCAAATCAATTACTTTCATTGGTTAATCATGAATCAGAAAAACTTTCATGCTCCTTTCCCTGTTGATAATTAAATTATATCAAAATAAATCCTGTATTGCTATGATAGTGAAATTCGCTTACATCAAAATATAAGCAAAATATTATTGACTACATAATTACTTGATGGTTTTATATAATGTGTGAGTAATAATTCTTAAATTCTGGATAAGCACACTCAACCATTGCTGTAAAATTCGCAAATGGTATATAGTCAGGTATGCTGTTTCCTGTTCCAAGCGCATAACCTTTAAATCCTGTGAGCTGTATTAATGACTTGCATCTGCTTCTGATGCTGTCTTCAGATTGTCTAAATATGAAATCAAGATCAATTCCCCCGAGTATGGCTATTTTATTACCATATGCTTTGTAAGCATCTTCGACAGGCATGATATTATCTTCAAATGAATGTTTCCCATCATATTTCATATCATAAATTATGTCATCCATCACATCCATAAGATTACCGCATGAATGAAGAATGGCTAAACGATCGTTTTTATGAGCTATCTCAACTATTTTTTTATGGTATGGGAATATATATTTTCTTAAATCTGCTGGTGAGAGCATGGTACCAGTTTTAAAGCCCCAGTCATCATTTGCCATTATTGCACCGACACAGTCATATTGTAGGCAGTTCTCGTAATATCGGACCATTCTGCATCCTACTTCATCACATATCTTCTTGAAAAGCAAAGGTTCTTCATACATCATTATGCACATATTCTCATAGCCGACAAGCATCATGATATTTTCAAGAATACCTCCAGGTCCGAAAACTATAACCTTCATTTTTTCTGGCATAATTTTAGCACATTCTTCCAACCTTTTATAACTAGTTTTATCTGGGTCCATAAATGCATATGCTCTGAATGATGCTTCATCAGATATGGGATATCCCTGCCCTTCAGGAAAATGCGGAAAATCAAATTCACTTCCATGCAAAGTTATATAATCATATCCTGCCATAGACATCGCTTTTATATTCATCTCATAATTCCATGGGCAGTCCCATTCACTGTGACTATGCATTCCAGATAAAATTTCTGAAGTCTTATTGTTTATATAGAATTCAAACAATGTCGGCCTGTCAGGTATCTGTTTTTTTAGTACTTTTACTATATTCATAAAATCCGGCTGTCTCATGTCAGGCTTTCCTCTTATCTAAAAAGATTCTTTTCGCATTATCGTATAATAATTTCGCTTCTTTTTCTCTGTGAAAAAAATAGTCATCATAAAATTCATATGCTGTATCCATATTTATAGGTATATCGCTTCCAAAAACAATCTTTTCCTCATTAATTCCAAGTTTTTTGTAATCATGATAAGTAATCCATGAGACATCCCCATACAGATTTGGTATATCATTAATAAACTTTACAGCTTCTGTATGGTCCGTCATAAGGTCCATATGCACTGCTATAAAATCTGCATCTGGATAATAACCGCATATTTCAGCTAAATACCTGCATTCGCAAGCATATCCTGCTGCAGTATGTACCGATACCGTGAACTTGTTTTTATCAGCAAACTCAAGGTAAGGCTTCATCTTATTATCATTTATGCACATAGATGATGTGAAAGGATGAATTTTCAATCCGAGTATTTTATCCCGATTAGTAGTTATAAACAAAGCTATATCTTCATTCATTTCCTCAAATTTAGGTCTTATCCAGTACTGCATATACAGATTACTATAGTTCCTTATTTCTCTTAGAAGCTTACTATTAGCATTTATGCTGCTATTTTCGAAATGATCATCATATAATTCAGCATTCTCAATACTGGAAATTATGGCTACATCAACTTCTTTCTTTTTCATAAGCGAACAGACATCCTCTAGTCTCATGTTAAAGGTGTTAATACTGCCATAATGCACATGTGTATCTATTATCTGCATAAAAACCTTCCTGTTCACTTTTAAAGGGCAGTTAGTCCCTGCCCTTTATAAGTTACTTTTTACTACCTTTTTACAACAGTTATTGCATGGGTCTGAGGATCAAAAGTTATATGGTAAGTGGCTGATGAATCAGGTTTTATAACATTCTGCGCTCCAGCTCCGGATATCATGTATTGTTCTGCAGCACCCCAGGAAATATAGTCATATTCGCTATTTATTGCCATATAGCATTTGGCGCTTAAAATGACATACATAGTTGCACCTGCTTCTTCGGTTCCTTTAAACGCTGGAACTTCAATTGAAGCCTCATATTTCCCAGCACTGTTCAGAGTCATCGCATAAGAACTATCTTCTGAATAGTCCCAGTCCTTCTTTAATCCGAATGATGTAGTGAAATCGCCATATATCCTTGGTTCAAACGACTTTGCCATAGTGTTATCATATATCTTCTTCGTTTTTGCATCAAACACTACTGTCAGTTCTCCTTTGTAATCACCAGATATAAATATCGATCCTAATCCAGTCGGATTTCCATCAGCATCATAATATACTGCTGCAGGCTGCAGATCATATGCTTCTGTTCCCCATGCTTCATCCCAATTCCCTGCTGTCACTTTGTAGTAATGCTGCCCATATACAGAATCTGGAGTCAGATTTTCTGCATTTACTGTAAAATAGTAAAGTTCAGCATCTGGCATGCTTTGTTTCAACATGCTTTCCTCGCTTACCTTCTGCATTTTGTATGCCTCGTCTGCGACATTATAGCCGTTAAAGCTTCCGGTAAGGTAATATACCTTCTCAGCTTCTACTTCAGGCTCATTTGAACATCCAAATAAGCTCACAGACAGAATGCATAATCCAATAATAAGGGCAAGCAATCTGATATTTCTCTTCATTTCAATAACCACCTTTCTAGTTTTTTATGCAAATCGCAAAAGACATAGCTCTTATACGATTAATGCTTGTGTTAATCTTTCTGGTTTCCGGATAATGAAATAGAAGTTTTCTGTTTTTTATTTCTACATCCTTATCCGAGAAATTCACATACACTTCAGTAGTCTGATCAGGTGTAGCTCTTTCAAAACATATAATCTCTTTGTAATCCAGCACAGGTTTTACTTGTCCAAATTTAAGACATGGGTATTCCTGCTTTAGTAAGGATAATTGCTTGTATTGGCTGGTATGAACTTCAGATATTTCATCCCATGGTATAGTTCTTCTGTTATCTGGATCCTCCATACCTAAAAGGCCAATCTCATCTCCGTAATATATAAGTCCGATTCCCTGATAAGAAAGGGTCATAAGCAAAGCAAGTATAGTTTTTTCTTTACCTATAATCGAAGCTGCTCTTTTGGTATCATGGCTACCAAGAAGATTTATGAGATAGTTGTATGACATAGTCTTATATAGCATATTATTTGAAGCAATTTTGTTCCAGAAAACCCCTGTATCTATTATGCCCTCAATAAATTCTAACAGCCATTTTCTGTATTTGTAGTTAGTTACAGTGTGTATCTGATCGCCATTCATCCACTTGGATGCATCATTCCATATTTCCCCAATGATTAATACTTCGCTATTCGCTTTTAAAATTTCAGTACGGAACTGCCTCCATAAGCTTACAGAAACCTCATCAGCAACATCCAGCCTCCAGCCATCTATACCTAGTTCTTTTGTCCAATAAACTGCTGACCCAACAAGATAATCGATTACCTCTTGGTTAGAAGTATTTATCCTAGGCATTGTTGGTACACAACCTGCAAAAGTATCATAATTGCATTTTTCAATTCTTACAGGATAGTTGTGAATATAAAACCAGTCTTTGAATTGAGAGTCCTGACCTTTTTCAACCACATCTATAAATATTTTATTATTGCAGCTCATATGGTTAAAAACACAGTCCAGAACTATCCGCATGCCTTTTTGGTGTATGTTTTGTATAAGTTCGCTCAGGCATTCTCTCCCTCCGAACATCTCATCAATCGATAAGTAGTCTTCAATATCATACTTATGATTAGTTACTGAACTGAAAACCGGGCTTAGATATACTATGTCAGTACCAAGAGATTGTATATACTCAAGTTTATCTTTAATTCCCTTAAAATCTCCTCCGAAAAAGTGATTGCGTTTGGGTATATCATTCCAATTAGCATTTACAAAGCTTTTGTCACATGAACTATTAAATCTATCAATAAAAATCTGATAAATCATGGCACCTTCCGCCCATTTGGGAAGACTGTAAATCTCATCATTGTTTATAACTGGAAAAAAGAAACTGTTTTCATTCATGACTGAATTGTACATGAAACCGTCTGATGTGTAGAAAAAATGCTCATTTTCACTCTCAAGTTCAAAAAAGTATTTGAAGTGCCTTGCCATTAATGAAATTTTCGTTTCATATAAATCAAAATATTCATCTTGCAGTATTTTGACCATATCTGCTTTTTTTCTGTTCTTAGAGTGATCATATACATTCATATAATGCACAATAACACTCTTACAGTCATTTCTGGCTGTCCTTAAACGGATACACAAAGTATGCTCGTCAGTAGCATATGCATATGTCCCGCTGTTTGAATGTAAAATTGCAGATTTATTCATATTTACCTCTCATTGTTTAACTCCTCCTTCCGTAAGCCCTCCTATAAAGTATTTTTGGAAGGAATAAAATAATATGAATATTGGCAGGCTGGCTAAAGCAGCACCTGCGCAGTACATTCCCCAGTTCTGTTGGAACTGGCCATATATTAGGCTCTGAAGCCCTACAGCTACTGTCATTTTCTCCGCTCCAGATGTTATTAGCATACTAGCTATTGCATACTCATTGTAAGTAAGCACAAAACTTTGTATAGCTACAATTCCGAGAATCGGTTTTACTAAAGGCAGAGTAATATGAACAAGAATCTGAAAACGATTTGCGCCGTCTATCATTGCTGCTTCATCTATTTCATATGGAATAGTATCAAAATACCCTTTTGATACGAGAATAAGCCCTGCCGATGCAATAACTGAATCAATTATGACCAATCCTAATAGCTTGTTAAGTAATTCTAAAGCCGCGAATATCTTGAATAGTGAAACAAGCATCAATGTGAGTGGGAATATCTGTATAAGAAGAATTGTCTGGAACAATGCTTCTCTTCCAGCAAATTTAAACTTGGAAAATACATTCGATGCGACTGAAACCATGATAAGTGATATTAGCATTGAGACTAAAGATATGATAAGCGAGTTGCCAAGCCAGTATAAATATTTAGTATCAGAAAAAAGACGTTCGTAATTTCCAATAGAAAATCCGGTATCACCATATCCTGTTATATCTAGCATATCTTTTCCAAAAGATATTAGAAGTATATATGCAAATGGAACAAGTACGATCAGTGCTAAAAAAATCAGAATAGCATGTATACCGATATTTCGGAACCTTATTTTCTTTTTACGCATCTTCCATCACTTCCCTTCATTAAATCTGCTATTTCCTATCTTCATCGTAATAATTGAAAATGCTCCGACAAAAAGGAATATTATTACTGAATATGCTGCTGCAAGACCGTAATTCTTGGTATTGTAAGCGAGGTTGTACACATAAGTAATAAGAAGGTCAGTAGCTCCAGGCGCTCCTAAAGTGCTCCCGAAAGGACCTCCTGAAGTAAGCAGGTATACCCCGAAATTATTAAACTGCATTATAAATCCCATTATAAGCGTTGGCAACAGAGCTCTGAATATTATTGGAACTGTGATTGTGAAAAACACTCTTATTTTTCCTGCTCCTTCAATCATTGCAGCTTCATAGTAATCCTTAGGTATGGATTTTAAAAACCCTAAAGCCAAGAACATATAATATGGAGTACCCATCCATGAAACTACAAAAATCGTGCATAATCTTGCTAGATAAGGATTATCTAGCCACATGACTTTACCGAATCCTAACATATTAAGCAGATTATTCAAAGCTCCGCCATCTGTTGCTAATATTCCCTGCCATGTAAGTAGCATGATAACACTTGGTATGACCCATGGCAGTATGAATATCATCTTATATATTTTTGCTACCTTTGCTTTTCTTTTTTCCAGCAAGGTTGCAAGCATGGTACCTGTTAAAAAAGTTATAACCATTACGCTTGAAGCAAAAATTACAGTCCATGCGAACATTGAAGCAAATCCGTTTAGACCTTCGATAAATATGGTTTTGTAATTATAACCGCCTATGAATACATAGTCCACAAGATTTAATGAGCTGTAATCAGTCATTGACAGATAGATATTATGAACAATCGGGAAAAGATAAAATATACCTATGAGGATCAGCACAGGAAGAAGAAC
>JBAZFL010000069.1:0-8412 GCA_041653455.1 Clostridia bacterium | reverse complement strand
ATGCTCTTTGTTCTAAACTTCATAATTTTACCTCCTCATAATAGTAAATCTTTATAACTAAAGTTTTAAACATAATATCACGCGCATGAAAAAGTGTCAACGCATTTTTTCATATTGTGTTCACATTTTAGACACAATTTAATCAAATAACAATAATAATGCCGATTTTAGATGATTAAATCATTTCTGCAAGTATACTGGTCATGCAATATGAATAAAGCAAATGTAAAATATTCAAATTTTGTTAATTCAGTTTATCTTTTATCTTGTCTGCAATGAGTTTGGCTCTGTTTTCTATAAACTCCATATCCTCACCTTCGATCATGACTCTGATTACAGGTTCAGTACCTGAAACTCTTAGAACTACCCTTCCATTACCTTCGAGCTCATCTGTAACTTTCTTGTATAAAGATTGTATTTCAGAATCATTTTTAAGTTCTGTCTTCATTTCATTTTTAATCCTTACATTAATCAGCACCTGGGGAAGAGGTTTCATAATATCAAAGAAACTGCTTGCTTTCATGTTGTTTTCAGTAATAATTTGAGCAATTTTCAAAGATGCAAGAATTCCGTCACCAGTAGTATTATAAGGAAGCAATATGATATGACCTGATTGTTCTCCTCCAATAGAATATCCGCTTTTTATCATTTCTTCCACAACATACCTGTCACCGACTTTTGTCCTTACTATCTTGATAGAGTTCTTTTTCGCAAATACATCTACACCCATATTACTCATTTCTGTTACTACAAGCGTATCTTTTGACAGCAACCCTTTTTCCCTCAGATGAAGAGAAAGCACAGACATCAGAACATCTCCGTCAATAATATCTCCTTTTTCAGATACAGCAAGTAATC
The DNA here is from genome assembly GCA_041653455.1 of Clostridia bacterium. Classification (GTDB taxonomy): domain Bacteria; phylum Bacillota; class Clostridia; order DUPQ01; family DUPQ01; genus DUPQ01. The sequence continues at coordinate 7,554 of JBAZFL010000069.1, read as the reverse complement.
TGTCAGCATCACCATCATATGCGAAACCTATATCAAATCCACCTTTAACGACTTCATTAGCGAGATTATTAATGTGTGTTGAACCACAATCTTTGTTTATGTTTAACCCATTAGGCTGTGAAAATATATATGAGACATTACAACCGGCTTTTTTGAATACTTCTGGAGCTATATCGCTTGCTGCTCCATTTGCACAATCAATCAGAACCTTCAGTTTTTTTAGACTTGCAGTACAATTACTTAAGAGAAATTCCTCATAAGCTTTTACGCATTGGCAGTCTTTATAAATTTTACCGATAGCATCATGTGTTTTAATGCTTCCGCCTCCTTCGCCAGTTACAATCCTCTCTATCTGATCCTCAATCTCATCAGGTAGTTTGAATCCATCCCTGTTGAAAAATTTTATTCCATTGTATTCATAGGAATTGTGCGAAGCAGATATTACAATTCCAGCGTCACAGCCATAAAGTTTGGTTAAATATGCAACTGCAGGAGTAGTCACAACACCTGCTCTTATAACATTAGCCCCCATAGCGCATAATCCCGCTTCTGTAGCTGACATAAGCATATCTGAAGAAATCCTGGTATCAGCTCCTACTAGAATCTTAGGTATGTGATTACTCTCTCCTGCCAAAACGAAAGCTCCAGCCTTCCCTAGATTAAATGCAAGACTTACAGTAAGTTCCTTGTTAGCTATACCCCTTGCACCATCTGTACCAAAAATTTTACCCATTCCATCCTCCTCAAACCTAAATTTTATACTTTTTTATAATAAATTCAGCGGTTTTCAGACCATCCACTGCTGCAGACATAATCCCCCCGGCTTTGCCTGCACCCTCCCCGCATGGATACAGGCCATAATACCTGTCGCCAAAAAATTATCATCCCTGTCAATATTTACTGGTGAGCTGGTTCGTGTTTCACAAGCTGTCAGTATGCCTTTTTCAAAACAATTCAGCTTTTTTTGAAAAGAAGATACCGATGAACATAGCGCATTATAAATATTATCGCTATATATTCCGCTAAGATCAGCATATGTAAAACCAGGTTTTATTGTCGGAGTTATACTGTTAGATCTTTTTACCTTTTTTTCAATAAAACCCTTTAAGCTCTGTACTCCTGCAACATAATTTGCCTTACCTATTTCAAATGCTCTTCTTTCTATAGCTCTTTGATATTCCACACCTGCCAAAGGATGATCGGAATTGAAATCCGATTTATCGACTGAAACAACCCATGCACTGTTAGCATTAGCACCGGATCTGTCCTTAAAGCTCATGCCATTTGTAGTCAGACAACCTTCTTCTGATGAAGCATTAATAACGAATCCTCCAGGGCACATGCAGAATGTATAAACCCCTTTTTCCTTTGTTTTGTCAAAAAGCTGGTATTCTGCATTATATGGAATGTATTTTGCTTGTTTTTTGTACCTGCATTCATTGATATCCGCTTGCAGATGTTCTATCCTGAAACCGACAGAAAATGGTTTTGATGACATTTTAATACCTTTTTCAAACAGCATACTATATGTATCACGTGATGAGTGACCTATTGCAAGAACTGCAACATCACAATCCATCTGAATATTGTTATTAATTGTTATTCCGCATATTTCATCTTTTGTCCCTAAAGTGATATCAGTTACTTTTGAGTCATACAGAAATGTACCGCCATTTGCAATAATCTTTTTTCGTATTGAAGCAACAACGCTTTTCAGAATGTCTGACCCTATGTGAGGTTTGGCATCATATAGGATTGATTCATCTGCTCCCATCTGATGAAATATTGAAAGAACATAAGAACACCTCGGATCATTTATTCTTGTAACAAGTTTACCATCAGAATACGCGCCAGCACCACCTTCACCAAACTGTATATTCGATTCAGTATTGAGAGAGCCGCTATTAAAAAAATCCATTACATCATTATGTCTTCTTTCAATATCTTTCCCTCTTTCGATAACAATAGGCTCATATCCGTATTCAGATAATAGATAAGCTGCAAATAAACCGCAGGGTCCGGCTCCGATTATAACTGGTCTTTTAATTTGTATGGAACCTTGTTCAATGCTTTCATATTTGAAAGGCTTATATTCAGTTAAATTATTCTTTGTTATGAAATCATCTTCAGCTTCAAAAACAGCACTTATAACATAACAGATATTATCTGAATGTCTTGCATCAATAGACTTTTTTTCAAAAGCATCAAACCGGATATTACTTTCATTGAGTTTTTTTTGTACCTTTTTAAGAACGATGCTTTTAATATCGGAACCATATGCTTCCCTTACAGGAACAGTTATTTCGTTTAAGATGAATTTTCCCATGTGCTCCTTACTGTATGGTTACCATAACCGCTATCTCAATGTCCTCATAAAGTCTGACATCTGGCGGTAAAACACCATCTCTGACTATAACATCGATTATATGCATACCTTCTTTAAGGTCCTGCACATTTATATAGAATTTCATTTCGGAAATATCGGTATTTGATAAGTCTGAACTCAGACCTACAAGTTTCATATTAAAGTTTTCTGCCTGAATATAGTAACTAAATTGGGTATCTACATTTGTAAAAATTATCCTGCTTGTATCTAATGTATATGTCGCAATTGTTTCAATATATACATTAACTGTTGAGGAATCAGATACAACAATATTGGTCCCGAGCGATAGAATATTAACCTTTAGATATCTTGAGCCATCTTCAATATTGAGTACATCAATATATGGTGTAATTTGTTCTTTTGTTATCGTGGCAATGGTAACAGCTCTGCCTTTCAATGTAATGCTGAACATATCATCTTTCAGAGTATATTCACGTAAGAGATTCTTATTTCTGATTGTCAGATCCTCAATACTGAATTCGAATTTTTTTGTAATAAGCTGTTCGATGCTGACATTTAAACGTACTTTATTGCTTGCATTTAAAACATTGCTTATTGTATATACTTTTATATTTGAAGGTACATCAAGGTCAGCTTCAGTAATGAAAGACTCAGTTCTTCCAGTGATATCCACAGTTTTTGTATAAATAGCATTTATGTCCTTTATTACTGAATTGTCGCCAACAATAATCGCCTGGTTATACTCTAGCGAATTATTAACATACATATGATTGTCTCCAAGGTCTGCAGTTCCGGATAACTTGCTGATAATACTGACTTTCTTCCCTATTATAACACTGACATCAACAGTAATTGTATTTGCATATTCATTCATTACACGAAGGTTCCTGTCGTAAACCACACAAGCTTTTCTTAATGTAAAAGATTGTGCGGCATTATCTATGTCAATATCCACTTGGATGCTGCTTATACTTGAAATCATGGAAGTCACATCATTTATAGACTGTATGTTTGGAGTGACTGTATAAGATACTAACTCATAACCATCTAATAGATCCCCATTGAATTTTACAGTTACAGGAAACTCTGATGACACTAACTTCTCAACTTTTATAGGCTTTTTTGCATCTTCTTCTTCATGTGTAAATGTTATATTAGCATTACCATTATAACTGATGCCTTTGATGTGAAGCTCAGTAACGCTTTCACTTGTTATTTCCGTATAATCAACATAAGCATAGAAATCAGAAGCAGAAACTTTACTTACTTCAGTAGCTGCACCTTTTATCTGAACATCGATAAAGTTATCGTAGCTGTTGACAATTTTCAGATTTCTTAAGGTAAGGTTTCTTTCATTCTGTATCTGAACAGGAACTGAAACAGTCTTTACTTCGACAGGGTTGTTATTAATAGTAACTATAAACCATATAATGATAGCTATAACTACTGCTAATATCTTGAAAAATAGATTCTTTTTTATCCTATTCCACATTTTTCTTACCCTTCCGAATTATTTTCCCTATTTTTGTCTTTTCTTTTCTTTCTTTAACCAGATTCATAAGAAGCGCTTTGCGTAGCGAATCAGAGTTTAAGTTACGTACGAGGCCTCCATTGGATGCATATGATATTTTACCGCTTTCCTCAGATACAATAACGGCAATGCAATCTGAAACCTCCGTTATCCCAAGGCCTCCTCTGTGCCTCATACCAAGCTCAGTACTCAGATTAGGATTATCTGTAAGAGGTAACAGACAAGCAGCTGCAACTATCTTGTCCTTGCGAATAATTACTGCACCATCATGCAATGGTGTTTTAGGGACAAATATGTTCTCTAATAATTCTTTTGTTACATCAGCGTTCATCTGAACACCGGTATTTATAAATTCACCGATTTTTGTTTCCTTCTCAATTATTATCAAAGCTCCAATATATTGCTCTGACATATTCTTACATGCTTTAACTATCTCTTCAACAACAGCAGTAGTCTTGATAGTATCATCATTTCCTGTACTTGAGAAAAAATGGGTTATCTCGCTTGTTCCAAGTCTCTCCAGTACTTTCCTGATTTCCGGCTGGAATAAAACTACTATGGATAATGCTGCGAAAGTTAAAATGTTGCTAAAAAGAAAAGTCATGATCTGTAAGCCTAAGAGACTGCTTACAATAGCGACAACAACAATGACAAGCACTCCTTTAAGCAGGCTCCATGCTCTTATTTCCTTTACAAATATCATCAACTTATATACCAAGTATGAGACTATAGCTATATCAATAATTGCAGATATAACGGCAAGAGGACTGGACAATTCCAAACTGAAATATTTTATTTGCTCTAACCAATCTATCTGATTAAACATTGCTCTCCCCTATATCGGTCTTTGTGCATCATATATCAATTATACAGTAACAGTTAATAACCTGTATATATATTAATTCGTTTTTCAATATTTTTCAAATATGTTTTAAACCATTTAATTATTGATTTGCTGCTCCACAACGCTAATCTTGCAATATTTCTCCCTTATTTTGGGTTTCTCTATCTTTCCGGTAGGATTTCTAGGAACATTATCAAAAATAATTGCTTTTGGTCTTTTATACCTAGGAAGAGCTTCACAAAACATGTCCAGCTCCTCTTTCGTACATGCAAAACCTTTTTTTAACTCCACAATTGCTGCAGCTATCTCTCCAACGCGTTTATCAGGAAGACCTATTACTGCAACATCCTTTATTGCCTTATGGCTTCTTAAGAAATCTTCTATCTGAACTGGATAAATATTCTCTCCACCGGTTATTATAACATCCTTTTTCCTGTCAACAAGATATATAAATCCATCATTATCGGTTTTAGCCATATCTCCGGTGTAAAGCCAACCATCCTTTAAGACTGAATCAGTAGCAGCTTTATCATTATAGTAACATCTCATTACTCCAGGCCCTTTTACTGCAAGCTCTCCTACTTCGCCTTCTTTAACAACTTGTCCCTTTTCATCAACTATCTTTGTCGTCCATCCATATCCTGGTATTCCGATAGCTCCTACTTTGTGGATATTTTCAACTCCAAGATGCACACAGCCTGGACCTATTGATTCGCTTAATCCGTAATTTGTATCATAATCATGATTTGGAAAATATGTCTTCCAGCGCCTTATAAGGCTTGGTGGAACTGGTTGTGCGCCAATATGCATTAATCTCCACTGATCAAGTGAATAATCCTTAAGATCAATTTCACCTCTCTCTATGCAGTCAAGAATATCCTGAGCCCAAGGTACTAATAGCCAGACAATGGTAATTTTTTCTTCAGATACCGCTTTGAGTATCCATTTAGGTTTTACTCCTCTTAGAAGAACTGCTTTCCCTCCAACAAGAAAGCTTCCGAACCAATGCATTTTTGCTCCTGTATGGTATAAAGGAGGTATACATAAAAAATTATCTTCCCTGGTCTGTCCATGATGAGCATTTTCTGTTATACATGAAGAAAGAAGACTGGAGTGAGAATGTAGTATGGCTTTTGGAAAACCTGTAGTCCCAGAAGAAAAATAAAGCGCTGCATCATCATCATCACAAATTACTGCATCAACTGGTGTAGTAGGATAATTAACAACACAAGCTTCATAGTTTACAGAAAATGAAGGACAATTTTCCCCAGTATATATTAAAGGATTAATATGGTTGATTTTTCCTCTTATACTCTCAATGCGGTCTATAAATTCTATACCGAATATAAGGCAATCTGCGTTTGATAATTCCAGGCAGTATCTGATTTCTTCTGCAGTATACCTGTAATTCAAAGGTACAGCCAATGCTCCTGTTTTCAGTATCCCAAAATATATAGGCAGCCATTCAATGCAATTCATTAGCAGAATAGCTACTTTCTTGCCTTTTGTTATTTTATTATCTATGAGATAATTAGCAAATCTGTTCGCTTTATCATCAAACTCTTTCCAAGTTATTTCTTTTCTGTAGTGTTCTTTCGGATTTGTCTCGATAAGCTCGAATTCCTTCCATGTCACTTCACGTTTTTCCTGCAACTCGGGACTTATCTCTACTAAACAAACATCATCGGCGTACAGCCTAGCATTTTTTTCCAGAATCTGCGTAATCGGCATATTATCTTTATCCTACCTTCCTACCTTGCTACATTAATACTGCCCTGTGAGACAGATTTCATTTTTATAATTATATCAGTTTTTTAGTTATAAACAATATTTTAAATCTTTATTTTAAACACAGCTTTCTTTATTTTACAAAACTCATTATACATACCGCCAGGTTTATGTGCCTCATAAGGATATATTACACAAAAGTCCCCTTCTTCCATGGCAATAGTGCTAACAATATTCCCATCCTTGCAAAAAGCACAGTCCTTTTCTTCTTCATATGGGATTAGAGTTCCTAATTTCCTGCCATTAGCTACACCTATCATTTCATTACCTTTAATAAGATAATGTATATCAATATACTTCTTATGCATTTCGAATTTTATTTCACTTAACGGATTGACCTGAACCTCCATAACAGTATAGTAGAAATCATCTTCGCTGATCTTTACTTTTCCTAAAGGACTCTTTTCATTAAGACATCTCATTATTTCCAATGCCTTTGATATCTTGTCATCAAGGCCAGATGGAATCCCTATCCCTTCAATATTACCATTAATCATTTGCGTCTCCTTTCTATTTAACAGCTACTATTATAAACCTTGATTCGTTACTTGATATATACCCATATTCTAAAATTTCATCCTGAAGTGCATATAAGCTGTCCAAGCAGTTATCCACACTGAACCCTGGAAATTCCCATTCTATTGCCTTTGCATAATAAACAATTGCTTTAACACTGTAAAATATAGAAGGAATTACGGTTTCATTGCTGTATATTATATCAAATCCAGCATCAGCAATTTTTTTTCTCTCGTTATGTAAATTATGATCAGGATAAGCTGGTTTGAATTCTTTTATAAGTTTTGAAGATAGGAATATATTATTATCCCCACCTACTTGCTGAGTTACAAATACTCCTTTTTTCTTTAGTATTCTGAAAACTTCCTTTGGGTCGTATGACTCATGCCTATTGATTACAATATCAAAATAGTCATCATCCAATTTTAATGCTGAATCATTATCAATTATACACAGACGAATTCCCAATGGAACCAGTTTCTGCTTAATAATCTTGATATTAGAAGTGTATCCTTCAGTGACCCATGT
>JBAZFL010000068.1:0-8561 GCA_041653455.1 Clostridia bacterium | reverse complement strand
GTAGAACTAATAGTATAAGCCGTGGCTAAACTAGCTGGATCAGGGTCATATACGGTATCAAACCCAGTACGAACAACTTTTACCTGAACATAGGTTCCGGTAGTCATTCCGCCGAAGTAATATTCGCCGCTCGAACCAGTGCCCGCAGTACCATCTCCAGTAATTGTGCAGTCGCCACTTGGACTAGTACAAGTGTCAAGAGTGGTCGAACAATCTGCCACAGCGGTAGAAGAACAAACATAGAGTGAAACTGTTGCATCTGTAACTGTTTGGCCTCCTTCATAAGAAACAGTTACTTTTATTCCTGATACAAGATCAACATTTACAGTATCATCAAGATTCGGTACACCTACTGCGCTCTGAGTAATATATCCTGTTTTGGCATATTGAGCATCATTGGTATCTCCTGAATTTCCATACATTCTGTAATTTCCTCCTGGGGTAGTTGTCCCAGTATATGAATAGGTTAAGGCAATTTGATTAGTATCCGGATCTCCTCCGTCAGTATACATTTTTATCGTTACACCAGGAACTCTGGTAGTTGGAGAATCAAATGCTTCAGCAACATAACCATCTAACTTACCATCTAATTCAACCTCGTTGTAGGAACCAGATGTAGCAGATGTAAATTTATTCCAAGAATAATATGTTTGGGTATCAGAATCTGCTACTTGCAGATAGTAAGTAGTTGTTCCAGAAACTTGTTCATAGAAGATTTCATAAGTAGCTGCTCCTGTTGGTGAAGTAATAGTTCCCGCTTGAGTAGAACAATCAGTATTAGATGTTGGCAATGTTCCATAACAAACCGTGTCTATCTCTCCTGTTGTCTGGATACTAGCATGAGCATTACCATGGGCAGCAGAAGCATCTACTGTTCCATCTGCTGAACTTAAATCCTTTGTGCTTGCTAATAAAGTAGTCCCTGCTCCGCCAGCAGTATCTTTGAATATAACGCCTGTCGTAGCAATAGCAGAATCTGCATCATCAACATAGATAGCATAAGTATTAGTTCCTGCTCCATTAACACTGTTAGACCAATAAGTGTCATCTCCTGTATCAGCTGTAACAGACAAAACATCAATTGTTGTTGAGTCCTGATCGGGAACTGTTCCAGATAATTTTCTATCAAAATTAGCTGTAACTGCTTGGCTTGATGGCACAAAACCAGAGGTTAAACAAGAAGTATATGTTCCGTCTCCAACAGCAGCGTAATAGGTTGTTGCATCAACCCCTTCAAAATACTGTGTGTATGAGGTTGTTGGATTTACGGTTTCACTACTTACAGCTGTCGAACAAGCTGCGTTGCTATACACAACCATTGTAGTTAGTCCAGCCTGTGAAGTTCCTGAAACTTTAGCTACATTAACTGTTGCGCTTGCAGCTAAGTTTTTGCTATCCCTATCAAGCTGCAATGTTGGGGTAACATCATAAAAAGCGATATCAGAATCTCCATCGCCTGCCCATAATATTGCGTATGTGCTTGGAGTTCCTGTTACTGCTGCTTGGGAAATATCGTCGCTATCATCTTCATCAGAATCAATATATACAGTTATTATATCTGGATTAACATTTCCCGATGTTTTTATATCTAAACTGTAATCATTATTTCCTCCTGCAGCAGCTGCGGCGGCAAGAGTATTCACGCAAGAAACATATGAGCCATCTGTAACCTTTAAAACAACATTGTCTCCATTGGCTCTTTCATAGTATTTCAAGCTCCCCGCTGCCCAAACTTGGGTAGTGTCAGAAGAAAGAAGGGTTGTTGTACAATCTGCAGTTGTTCCAGCTGTGGAATATACATCTACAGGATCGGTATCGCCATCAATATCAGCATGAATTGCTACATTGGTTACAGTGTTCACTCCCCATGTAGCACTGCCAGAAACGTCTTTTCCTGATATGTCCAATACTACATTAGTAAATGCGGCTTCTGTGTATGCCCTGTAATCATAATCTGTATCTGCGGCTTCTTCTGTCAAATCAACATAGATGATAAAAGTGGAAGTATTGTCTCTCATATTATATCCTCCTAGATCATCTTGCTGAACTTCAAAACCCAAAGCGGTTGCTGGGAATGTTGCGGTAACTTTTGAAGAAGGTTCAAATGTATAATCTCCAGCTCCTGCTGCTGTAAAATTGTATACATATGCCAATACGGCATTAGCAGCATCTCCGTCTTGAATTTCAATATTTACCAATCCACTGGTTGGAACTTCAAAGTAGCATTTATATGTATCATCTGTTCCTTCTGCATCATCAGAAGAATCGATAACGCCAGCTACTGAAGCTAGGTCTGTGCCTGCTCCGCTAGCGCTAGTTGTGGTAACCATGATTAAATCATTGGTTCCAGCTCCTCCATTATTTTCCAAATCAGCATGTATATTGGTATCATCACCAGATACCTTAGCTGCGCTGACAACAGAGGATGTAGAGAAATCCTTTTCTGTTACTGTTGTCAGAAGAATTGCAGCAAAGGTACTATCTGTATCATCAAATATTACTTGAGAGGCAGCATCGGAAACGGTATAGGCATGGTAGACATTTGTAACAAATGCATCTGTCCAAACATCTCCGTTTGTTACAGTTGCTCCCTTATCATTATCAACCAACACAGCTGCCATATCTGCGTGCCTGGTTCCAGAAATCTGAATTGCGATATCATGAGCTGTTTTTGCTTGATTAGTTAAAGTAAAGTGATTGCCGCAACTTGTATAGTCAGTGCCTCCTGCTTCTTCGGTAAGCAATATATAGTAATCAGCTCCTGTCTCTTCAAAATATATTTCATAGTCGTCTGATGTATTAAATCCATCAGCTGCAGGATATACAGTTTCAGAACTTACTAGAGTAGAACAAGTATTGTCGCTATAAATAGCAATTAAATCATCTCCTGTCTCCATTCCAGAATGCATCTCTCCGATTACTGAAGCGACATCAAACGATTCATCTCCTGCATCAGAAAGATCTTTTGATATTTCAAATACTTTTGTCCCGCCGGTAATTGCGCCCGCAGTGCTGACTGTTCCACCATCGTATACTTCTATTACATCTGTTCCATCTCCAGTATCTACATACAAATCAAATAATTGCACGCTTCCACTAACCCTTGGATCTTGCACATAGACTACAGCATCAGCGGCTGCAAGTCCAGCATATCTTATATATGAAACCGTTGAAGGAACTCCACCTGTAGCATCTTCAACGCCCAGATAGAAATCATATCCTGCTGTAAACCCATCATAGGCAATACCATAAACATCGGTTGTTCCATTAGAAGCGCTAATAATAGACAGCTTCATGTCTCCAGATGTTGGCTTGTCATAGTAAATAGTATAGTCATCATCTGCGCCGTCTCCATCTGGAGCTCCGGCAGCAGTATAGGTCTCTATTGCAAAACCGATGTTTTGTACGCTTGAGTTATATAGAAAGAATTGGGCTACATCTAAATCAGCGTGCAGGTCTCCAACGTTCTTTGTGTCTGGAGCAAAAGTTGTATAAATACCATAATTGTCTGGCAAGGAAGTAGTAGTTGTAATTGTTTTACCAGTACTCATACTTCCATCGAAGGTGCAACCATCATCAGCAGCAGCAGCAAAATATGCCCTAACACTGGTATAATCATTATCATGATCATCCATTGCAAAGAATTGATTATAGGTATTGGAAGCGACCTGTTTGTTAATAGTGCTTAATTGGGTAGTGCTATCGCAAACAATTACATAGTCATTTTCCAAATCAGCATGAACACCATTACCAGTCACTCTTCCTAAATCAACAATATGGCTGCCAGCTACTTCATCGTGATCAATGGAAATGTTAGCTAAAATATTCGTTGTTCCATCTTCGCAGAAATATACATGAGTAGTAGCGTCTACATCTGAAAATGTTAACAGATAATCATCGTCATCATTATATGTCGCATCTCCGGATATAGCATCATGCTCTGCATATTTTGTTTCTCCATCATCTGCTGTCCCATCGCAAGGACTATCTTGCGCGTCAGAGAAAGCAGCAATGTAGAAATTACCAGTATCTGCTCCTGGCAAATCTCCAGTAACATTAGCAAATGCGCTTGGAGCTAAAACGAACAAAGCGAAGGCAGAAAATATTATACCTACGCTTAATAAAATTTTCTTTTTGCACATATTTTTTGTGTTTTTTATTTTTAAGTTTTTAATTTTATTTAATATATTTTTGAAACTCATAAGTTTTTAGTTTTAGTATTTCTTTTATGCTTTTAGACAATTCGACCTTGATGCATAAAAGAAAAGCCAAAACCACTTTTTTATTTTTTAATTATTTTTATATTTAATTTCACTTTATTCTTAATATTATATAGCTTGTACGCAAAAACGCAAAATATTTATTACTTTTCCACTTCAAAGTTTTTACGCCAAAGCGATTTATCTATTATATCATTAATATCAATGTCAAAAAACAAATTGAAACTGTGGATAACTACAATCTTGCTTTTAATAGTTCTATAAGCTGTTTTAATAACTCAATTAGTTTTAATTGCAATGTCATTATTAGTTGTTCTGTTGTATTCTCTGTAGTGCTTGTGGATGTGCTAGTGGCAATTTCAGTAGTTGAAGTAGTTGTGCTAGTTGATGTTTCAATAGTAGAAGTAGCTGTTTGGGAAGAAACAATTATCACTATTCCCTCTCCAGGAATTTCTATATTCCCTATCCAATCAGCAGCCCTGGTCTTTAAGGTATATGCTCCTGCAGCAATATCAGACCAAATATATTTCCAGGTATATCCGTTATTCTGGGCGATTAAAGGAGTTGTATCAACCCAGGTTATGCCTCCATTAAGACTTAATTTAACTTCCTTCACGCTTGAACCCCCTGTATCTGCGCAAACACCAGTAACAGTATATGTTTGACCAGGAATTATGCTTGTAGTAATGGCATCAATGCTTGATGTCGGCTTTATTTGATCAATTGCAGTAGAAGTCAGAATTGTCTGTATATTGGCATTAACTATTCCTGAATCCGTTGGACCATCAGAAGTTGAAACAAAGATTAAGCCGTTTTGTGCAATTCCTCCCTTTATCGTTCTTTTGTTTATAGCTTTTGGAGAGATATCAACAGTCACATATATCCTATCCTTGCTTGTTGAGGTATACACAGCAGAGGATGAGCAAACTATTGTCTGGTTCCAATACGGAGCAGAGGTTTTTGAGCCAATTAGAGTGTCGCCTGTCTGATGCCCTGCCATATTTCCATTTTCCTGCCATATTTTTATTGTATCTATCTCATTATCTGCAGCTGGCCCATCAGTGGCCGCATTAAATACATATACAGAATATATCTTGTCCGCATTGTAATATCCTGACCCATCAATGTCCAGAAATATGCCGTCATTTCCGCTGGTCCAAACAGCATCAGAATCATCATAGAAAAATATAGGCAAAGAAGCTGAGGCCCAGGGATTAGTGGTAATAATCGCAGAACCGATTACCGGAGTCCCGGTCCCTGCTAATTGGGTATCCCCTATTGAATATGTTCCGCTTGAATCATCATCAGTAAATATGCCGTCATTAGCAGCAGCCCAGACAGCATTTCCATTGTCATAGAAGAATACTGGGACAGCGGCTCCTGACCAAGGATTGGTGGTAATAACAGCAGACCCTGCTGTTGGAGTTCCTGATCCAGCCAATACAGTGTCTGTTGCTGGATCTGGCAGAGAAATATCCAGAATCAGATTATTATCTGTATTAACAATATAGTTTTCTGGATTAACTCCATTGTTAATATATCCGTTTGAAGAAGTAGTAAATGCTTTTGCATTTAAAGCTAACGCGAAAGAAATTATAAGAAAAAGAAATAATATTTTTTTATTCATATTTTTTAATGGTTTTTATCAAAAATTTTAATAAGTTTGTCATTAATATATAAATGATGTCTTCCAATCTTTGACTCTTTCAATATCTGAGAATTGGCTAATTCTATTAGATACTTGCTGGTTGTTGTATAATGCATATCCATTAATGTTGCTAGTTTAGTAGGAGAAATAATCGGATAGGAAAATAGCGCTTCCACCAAATCATTGCTGTATATTTTGGGATGCTTTGTCTTAATAAAACTCTTAGTTTCATTAAAAAGTGCTATTAATTTCTGAAGATTCTCTTTAGTTTCTTTAGCCTGCAGATAGAAGCCATTTAGCATAAATTCTATATATTCCCGCCAATTATCTTTTATCGTTATATCTCGAAGCAGACGATAATATTCTGATCTGTTGTCGTTGATATAACCGCTGATATACAAAATCGGCAGTGATAGAATATCGTTATTAACTAATTGTAAAACTATCAGGATTCTCCCTGTCCGACCATTTCCATCGCCAAATGGATGGATAGATTCAAATTGATAATGACTTATAGCGGCACAAATCAAGGGATCTATCTCCTGACTTTTAGTATTTACATAATTCTCCCAGTTATTTATTAAACGAGGGATATTCTCTACTGACGGAGGGGTATATAGGGCTTCTTTAGTTCTCGAATTAATAATCTGATTCTGACTTTTTCGATATTGGCCAAAACTATCTGGAATCAGCTTCTTCTGAATTCCCAAAATTGTTCTTGTGGAAAGGCCGAACTTTTTGATATTTTCAAATCCCCATAATAGAGCTTCTTTATATCTTAAAACTTCTTTGTCTGGAGCGCGTCTTTCTTCTTCTGGGAATAATTGCCCCTGTAAAACATTAATTAAGGTAGTGTTGATATTTTCTATATCAGAACTAGCGATGGATTCTCGCAATATCTCTGGAGAAATTAATAATAAAGGATTCGGGATCTGCCCGCAATATCCTTTTAATTCGGCCAGTTCAACTCTGGCCTTTAAGAGTATATCAAAAAAGTTTTTATTTTCTATGGTTTTATCTTTGGGAGGCAATATCTCTAATTGATCGTAGGGATATATTGGATTAAATGACATATTATTTATGATATATCAGATTTTTCCATAAATTACAATATTTCTATTTTCGTGGATAAATTAATAAATCTGACTATGAATATATTATAGCACAAAAGATAATATTTTTTCATTATATAATTAACATCTGTCACCCCTAATAGATCAATGTGTAAACTATTAATGTTAACTATACATACTTGATATGTTATCATCGGGTCATTTTGATTCAAATAGGAGGTCTCTGAATTAGTTTACATTTATTAAAAGATGTAAACTAAAGTACGATTTAGTTAACATTTTAACTGATGTTGTATAAAAACAAAAGAGCCCCGAGCTTTTGCCCAGGCCTTTTGTTTTACTTACTGCTAACTCACAAGGAAAGTTTAGTAAGTAAGGGTTCCGCCTGTTACTGGGAAGGTAACAGTATCGGTAGTGATCGTCCATGACAAGCTATCAGTCCACACAAAGTCAGCAGCAGCAGCAATGTCAGCTCTCAAGGTGTTGTTGGTAGTAGCACCAGTGGTGTCACCCTTTACAATGAATCTAACGGTGGTACCAGCAGTGACTTGTTTATTAATACTACCATTGGTTCCTACACCTTCGTATACAACCGCTAAGCTATTATGTTTGTAAGTAATAGCGTTAGAAGCTGTGCTAAGGTAGTCATAATCAATAGTTGCTCCTAAGGTAATACCTCCAGAGAATCCTATTGTATCAGGACCAGTAGTAAGAGCAGTTATTGTAGCTGTGCCGGTTCTTAATACTCCATTGGTATCATAACCAATTACGGTTATTGTGTCTCCGTAGGCGAATCCGTCAATATCGCTCACAGCAACGCTGGTAGCGGCATTGGCAAGATTAGCTCCTAAGACAGTTTGTGCACCAAAGAATAATTTACCGGTTCCTGGCTGCATTGGTCTGTAGTAGACATAGTCAGTAGTGCCATCGCAAGCGGTTACAGCAGAATCAACAGTCAAGGTAGTACCGTCTGTTATAGACAATACTTTTCTTGTTACTGCTGTTCCATTGATAGAAACCATTACATTGGCGCCAACTGGGATACCTGTTGTATCAGATACCGTTAAGGCTGTTGTACCTGCGCTGCAGGTTGGAGCCTTATATGCCTCTGTCTTTAAGGCAGTACTTGGAGCAGCAGAATCATACAAGTTAGCATCTCCGCTTCCGCTCATTGAAGCACTACCACTCATAGTAACAGCCATAACACTTAATGCTCCTGTATAATTGCTATTTGCAGCAACATCAACTTCCAAGACCGTTGCCCCAGCACCAGCAACTGCAGATCCTGATGGTGAACTTGCATTCTTAGCAGCAGTAAGTTTGGTCCTGTACACATCCTGAGCAGCAGCAGTTGCGCTACCAGATTCGGCAATAGCAACACCAGAGCTTACACCATAGACAGTATTGCCTGTGGTAGCAGCAATGTTTAAAGTATGTGTTCCACCAGAAACAGAATCTGGATAGGCATTAACTCCGGCCTTTACAACTAAATAATAGGTTGTGTTGGCAGGAATTATCCATGGAGTTGACAATGTGAATGTAGCAGTACCGTTTGATTCAGCGCTGAATGTATTGATTGTAGATCCAAGCTGAACTGGAGTAGCGCTACCAGTACCAACA
>JBAZFL010000067.1:0-8688 GCA_041653455.1 Clostridia bacterium | reverse complement strand
ACCGGGAGCTTTGAACTTGCTAAGCCTCTGATAAGAATTTTCCGAATTATTAAGCCAGAGAGTAATATCTCTTATCCTATTCAGTATTCCAGCTAGCATGTAGTCTCTCTCCTTTGTCGTCACATCGTGTTTTGATACGGATTTTACAGACATATTGACATGTAGACCGCTTCCTGCTTTGTCTTTTATTGGTTTTGCTGAAAAATCGGCATATAGGCCATTTCTTGCAGAGATAGCGCTTACGACAGCTTTGAATGCTGTAATATTATCCGCTGCGGAAAGAGCATCTGAATATGCGAAATCTATCTCATTCTGTCCTGGACCTTCTTCATGATGCGATTTTTCTGGATTTATTCCCATCTGTTCAAGAGTAAGGCATATTTCACGCCTTACATTCTCCCCTTTATCCAGTGGAGATATATCCATATATGTCCCATTATCCAAAGGGACATTAGTGCTATTACCTTCTTCATCTGTCTTAAACAGATAAAATTCACATTCTGGTCCGAATAAAAAACTGTATCCTTGTTCGTAAGCATAGGAGACTGCTTGCTTTAATATATATCTTGAATCTGTAATAAACGGCTTTTTTTCTTCATCCTGTATATCACAGAAAAATCTTACTACCCTTCCTGATGTCGGACGCCATGGAAGTAATGACATGGTTTTAGCATCCGGTACAAGAAACAGGTCGGATTTGGATTCTTCTTTGAAGCCTTCAATTGCAGATGCATCAAAACTTATCCCCGATTCAAATGCCTTCTTAAGCTCATTTGGCATTATTGAGACATTTTTCTGTTTACCATATATGTCGCAGAAAGCTAGTCTAATGAATTTGACATCGTTTTGTTCGATAAACTGAATTGCTTCTTCTTTTGAATAATACATGTGTGCTCCTTTCGAAATGTTTATTCTATTTTATATTAATTATGAATAACAGTAAAGTTGCCTGTACGGATTATTACTGTTAGGCCTTATAACTAAAAAGTTACTGTCCATTATCTTGTGCTTGTCTTCATTGAACTTCTCACAGTAGCTCGTTATATAACCTTCAATTAACTCTAAATCATCAGCCTTTGCATTTAATATGGACACCTGAGACGGCATGCTTTTTGGTATATTTTCGGTTCGAAGGAAAATTATGCCTCCATGCATCCCTGTTGCACAGAAATTTCCCGCTATTGATCTTTGTTCATGGCCTATACCAAGCACAAGAATTATTCCTCCAGCCTGATATTCTCCTAAAAAGCTGCCTACTGTTCCGCCAATAACCATTACCGGCAGTTTATCTTTGTACTGCTTCATATGTATACCTGCCCTGTAACCTGCATCCCCTTTCACATATATGCATCCACCTCTCATCGCATAACCTGCAGCATCACCGGTATTCCCATGAATTGTAATCTCTCCAGCATTCATAGTATCACCTGTCGCATCCTGTGCATTTCCATATACTGTTATGATACCTCCATCAAGATAAGCACCCAGAGCATTACCCGGAGTCCCGTTGATTATGTATTCATTATCCTTGTCCCCGCATGCTAAATATCTTACACCGAGGCATTTATCATCTTTTAACTTAATAATATTTCCCATATCACCATGTCTCCTTTCCATTTAAGAGGTTTGACCTTCTTTCTTTCGCTAAAGCACATAAAGAAGGTTTCTGCTTTATAAGGTCAAAATCCATCGAACTTAATAGAGTCCTGTTTCTTATCATTGCAGTGTATATTCCTGCACATTCTATGTCATCAACAAGGATAAATCCTTTAAGCACATCATCAGAAAAAAACAGCTTTTTGTACTTTCCATCACTTTTTTCGATATAATTCTCTCCTTCATATATACCTGCTGACAGGATGTGCATGCCCATAAGGCTTAAGGCATTCATTGGCATTCCTGTATCAAATGTCTTCTTGCTGCCAGTCATATCGACTCCTGCTGTGAATCCCTGCATGTATGCATTTGGCAGAAGAGCAAGTACCCTGCTATTTTTACAAGTCATATCATAACCTTGAGTGCAATCACCTGAAGCATAAATATCCTCAATGCTTGTCTTACAGCAATTATCTACAAGGATTCCTCTGTCTGCATCTGCTCCTGCTGCTTTCAATATCGATATATTAGGCCTTACACCAACTGCAATTACAAGAGTATCAAACTCAATAGTAGTCCCATCTGTCAGAAGCGCGCTGTTTTCGAATGCTTGTCTTATGCTGCAAGACAGCTTAATATTCACACCCTTCTTTATTAAAAACTCTCTGACCATGTCCGATGATTCAATATCCAGTATGCTCGGAAGTACCTGCTTTGCTAAGTCAATAACAGTTACAGAAGCTACTTTATCTTTTAAACCCTCACAGCACTTTAATCCTATAAGGCCTGCTCCGAGTATAAGTATACGAGACTGGCCGCTTACTGATCTGATAAGTCCCTCTGCATCATCAAGTGTCATAAAGGTATGCATGTCTTTAACTTTATCCAAGCCGGCAATGTCTGGTATAAATGGCGATGACCCTGTTGCGACAAGCAATTTGTCATATTCAACCTGTGTTGAGTCATCAAGCATTACGCTTTTCATATCTGGTACTATCTTAACTGCTTTTTTACCAAATATAGTGTGGACATTATTTCCTTCATAGAAGTTATCAGGTCTGTATTTCATTTTTTCCTTATTTGTTTTTCCCTGGACAAGATAAGATATCAAGGGTTTTGAGTATGTATGATGGTTCTCCATGGAAATCAAAGTGATACTGCCTTGTTTATCCTTACTCCTTATACCCTCTATACCTGCTATTGCAGCAGTCGAGTTGCCTATTATCACATATCTCATATCACACCTCCACAAGCTCAATGGCTTTATTCGGGCATCCCTGCACGCATGCCGGAGAGGACACGGAATTACCTGTGCATAATTCACACTTTCTCACCGCTCCTTCTTCAGAAGGCATAACTGCTCCATACGGACAAACTAAAACACAAGTATAACAGCCTATGCATCTGTTTTTATCTATAGATACGACATTGTCAATTATGCTTAGAGCTCCGCTTATGCAGCTTTTCACACATATGGGATCTTCGCAATGACGGCAGGAGACCGCAAATGAAATCTTTTCATTCTGCTCAATTCTTAATCTTGGCTGTATCTTCATATCTTTTAGGGCTTTTACCATATCCTGTATCCCCGAATTTGCAAACGCGCAGTAATATTCGCAAAGATGACATCCCAAACACCATTTTTCATTTACTTTAATTTTTTTCATAATTACTCACCTGCATGCCTGACTCCTAAAATGTCAAGCTCCTTCTGGTTAAGTCCTATGCCTCTAAGCATGAACCTGTTGCCTTTTAATGCTTCTATCGAGTTTATACCCATTCCGCCCATCATCTCTTTGATCTCATGAGTCCAAGCTGTGATGAGGTTTACAAGTCTTTGGTATCCGACTTCAGGATTAAGCCTTTTCACTAAATCCTCTCTCTGTGTAGCAATTCCCCAGTTGCATTTACCGCTATAACATGTGCGGCAAAGATGACATCCTAAAGCTAACAGAGCTGCTGTCGCTATATATACTGCATCAGCTCCTAGAGCTATGGCTTTTACTACATCAGCTGAGGAACGGACTGATCCTCCCACTACTAAAGAAACATTATCTCTTATTCCTTCGTTTCTAAGCCTTGTATCTACTGATGCAAGTGCAAGTTCGATAGGTATTCCGACATTATCTCTGATTCGAACCGGAGCGGCTCCTGTACCTCCCCTGAATCCGTCTATCGCAATTATATCCGCTCCGGATCTTGCTATTCCGGAAGCTATTGCTGCAACATTATGCACTGCAGCAATCTTCACAATAACCGGTTTTTTGAAATCTGTCGCATTCTTCAAAGACATGACAAGCTGATTGAGATCTTCAATCGAATATATGTCATGATGAGGAGCAGGGCTTATAGCATCCGTGCCAACAGGTATCATTCTTGTCTTGGACACATCTTCGGTAATTTTGGCACCAGGAAGATGTCCTCCTATACCTGGTTTCGCGCCCTGCCCCATTTTAATTTCTACTGCAGCTCCAGCATTTAAATAATCCCTGTGCACGCCGAATCTTCCTGATGCGACCTGCACTATCGTATTGTTACCATATCTATAGAAATCCTCATGAAGTCCGCCTTCTCCAGTGTTATACATTATTCCAAGTTCCTGAGCTGCACGGGCAAGGCTTTCATGCGCATTGTAACTCAAGCTTCCGTAACTCATAGCAGAAAACATTATTGGTGTAGACAGTTCCAGCTGCGGACCGAGATTTGGAACGATATTCCCTAATTCATCTCTCTTTATCACATGCTTTTTCTGACCAAGAAAAGTCCTTGTTTCCATTGGTTCTCTTAATGGGTCTATCGACGGGTTTGTAACCTGTGACGCATTAATTACAAGCTTATCCCAGTAGACTGGGAAGCTCATAGGATTACCCATTGAGGATAATAGCACTCCGGCTGTTGATGCCTGCTTGTATATATCTGTGATAGTATCTGCTGTCCAGTTGCCGTTTTCCCTGAATGAGTGAGGATTTTTAATAATCCTTAAAGCACTAGTCGGGCATAATGCTACGCATCTATGGCAGTTGACGCATTTTGACTCATCAGCAATCATCATCTTGTAGTCTTCATCATATCTATGCACTTCATTAGCACACTGCTTTTCGCAGACTCTGCATTTTATGCATCTGGTCTGATCCCTTAATATTTCAAATTGCGGGAATATGTAGTTAATCGGCATTGCATTCACCTCCATTTAGGGTGTATATTACAGGCTCTCCGCCCCTTGGCGCATAAATCCTGTCCAGATCTTTGCATATCTTACGGATAGCTGATTCTTCAGATGATATGTAGACAGTATTCCCCTTCTCGCCTACAACCATCGAGCGTAGTTTCAGCCTGTCATTCAAAGCCATGATTCCGCCTTTGAAACCTACTATTATGGAAAAGGGACCAGTTATGAGCAAAGAGGAAAAAGTATTTCTTAAATATATTAATTTTTCTTTCTCATGCTGTTCCTTTCGTTCTATTGTTGACCAGAAGGGAGCTGCTATAACGCTTGCAGCTTCCTCATATGTAAGCCCTGTTTTTCTTGTCAGGAAATCCAGTATGTAAGCAATGACTTCAGTATCAGTCAGCAAGCTGCATTTATACCCGAACATTTCTATATACCGTCTGTTTGCATCATATGAGGATATCTCCCCGTTATGTACGATTGAGCAGTCAAGCAAAGAAAAGGGATGTGCACCTCCCCACCAGCCAGGAGTATTAGTAGGATATCTTCCGTGAGCAGTCCAACAGTATGCTTCATATTCATCAAGCCTGTAAAAACTTCCCACATCCTCAGGATATCCTACAGCTTTGAATACTCCCATATCTTTTCCGCTCGAAAAAACATATGCTCCATCTATATCCGAATTGATCTTTGTAACGCATGATGAAGTGTATTCCTGCTCATCAAGCTGGCTTGATATGAGATTTGCAGGCTTAGGTAGAACAAAATATCTGAATATTAATGGTTCATTAACTATTCTAGGATGTTTTTTTGTTGGTATTCTGGATAAGTTAGCTATATCAAAATGACTGTTCAGGTATTCCTCGCAACATACTTTAGCTCTATCATCGTCATAAAAGATATGAAAAGCGTAATAGTCTTTGTATTCAGGATAAATACCATATCCTGCAAAACCTCCTCCAAGACCATTAGATCTCGCATGCATTATTTCAATAGCGGATATTATGCCAGAACCGTTTATTCTTTTACCATCTTTATTGAATATTCCGCAGATTGCACATCCTGAAGGTATCCTGTTGTTGTCCTTTCCTTCTCTTATCATATATTTCTCCTTAAAATAAAGGCGACCGATAAATAAGCTCTACAGCTCAATTACCGGACGCCTTTGTCCTTTAAACTAATCTTATAGATTTTTTGCAGGATGTCAACACTTTTTATGCTATAACCATATCTGAAACTGCATAATTGTACATAAAAGAGCAAAATTTCCTGTTGACATATGTATTATGAGGGATATAATGAATGGGTATACAGCAAAGGCGCTGTGAGTTTAGCACTCGCAGCGTCTTTTTTTATAGAAAAAAGGAGGAAAAAAGATGGATTACGTTAACAAGGATGTACCAAAGATGTTCGGGAATCTTGTATTCAATGATGCAGTTATGAAAAACAGGCTTCCAAAAGACATATACCGTTCACTAAAAAAGACCATAGAGGAAGGAACGGATCTGGATATTAATTCTGCAAATTCAGTGGCCTCAGTAATGAGGGATTGGGCAATAGAAAAAGGTGCCACACATTTTACCCACTGGTTTCAGCCATTAACAGGTATAACTGCAGAGAAGCATGAAAGCTTCATAGCCGCACAGTCAGATGGAACAGTTATTATGGAATTCAACGGTAATGAGCTTATAAAAGGAGAACCGGATGCATCAAGCTTTCCATCTGGCGGTTTAAGAGCTACATTTGAAGCAAGAGGGTATACAGCATGGGATCCGACATCATATGCTTTTATAAAAGGGCGTTGCTTATGCATACCCACAGTTTTCTGCTCATACTGCGGAAGTGTGTTGGACAAGAAAACCCCTCTGTTAAGATCAATGGAAAAACTGAATGAACAGGCTTTAAGAATACTTAAACTGTTTAATATGGAAGGAGTTACCCATGTATCTTCCACAGTAGGCCCTGAACAGGAGTATTTCCTTATTGATAAAAAGCTTTTCGAACAGAGAAAAGATCTGAAATTCTGCGGAAGAACTCTTTTTGGCGCAAAACCTCCCAAAGGGCAGGAAATGGAAGATCACTATTTCGGAGCAATACGTCCAAGAGTTGACGCATTTATGGAAGAACTGGACAATGAGCTCTGGAAATTGGGAATACTCGCAAAAACAGAACACAATGAAGTCGCACCCAGCCAGCATGAGCTTGCACCGATATTCACAACTACCAATACAGCAACTGACCACAATCAGATAACAATGGAAATGCTGAAAAGAATTGCAGAAAAGCATGACTTAGCATGCCTTCTTCATGAAAAACCTTTTGCTGGGATAAATGGCTCGGGCAAACATAACAACTGGTCATTGAGCACGAATACCGGCAAGAATCTTTTGGATGGAGGCAAAAACCCGATAAGCAATAAGATGTTTTTGCTTTTCCTTACTGCAGTTATAAAAGCGGTAGATAAGCATCAGGATCTTCTGAGGATTGCGGTCACATCAGCAGGAAATGATCATAGGCTTGGTGCAAACGAAGCTCCTCCTGCTATACTCTCCATCTTTTTAGGAGATGAACTGACATCCATAATGGAAAGTATTGCAGATAATAAAGAATATAACGAGATTAATCATACCAGCATGAAAACAGGTGTTCATGCGATACCTGGCTTCAGAAAAGACACTACTGACCGGAACAGGACATCACCATTTGCTTTTACTGGTAACAAATTCGAATTTCGAATGGTCGGCTCTGGCATGTCCATAGCAGATGCGAATATAGTTCTAAATACCATAGTCGCAGAGAGCTTATCTGAATTTGCAGATTGCATGGAAAAAACAGAAGATATTTCCTGTACTGTGGATAAATTAATAAAAGATACATATATTAAGCACAGACGAATCGTTTTTAATGGAAATAACTATTCAGAAGAGTGGGTTGAGGAAGCAAACAAAAGAGGTCTTCTGAATCTCAAAACAACTGCAGATGCTCTTGCACACTTATATCAAAAAAGAATATTGAGCTTTTTGAGAGAAACGGAATTCTTAGCGAAGTGGAACTGCGTTCAAGATATGAGATACTTCTGGAGAACTATTGCAAGATAATAAACATAGAATCACTAGCTATGGTGCAGATAGCCAAAAGAGATATTTACCCATCTGTATGCTCATATTTAAAATCACTTGCAGATGTGTATCTGGCAAAGAAAAGCATCAATATTTCCTCAGTAAAAGATTCTACTCTTGTATCGGTTAATATACTTTCTGCTCTTCTTGATAGTTTATATACAGAGATTGAATCCTTGGAAGAAGCTCTGTTGCATTCAAAAGACATGAAGAATAACGAAGAGTTAAGTTTTTACTGCAAAGATACTATAATACCAGCAATGAACAGATTGAGAGCTGTTGCTGATGAGCTTGAGACGCAGACAGCTTCATCTTTCTGGCCATTCCCTACATATGGTCAGATACTTTATTCAGTATAACAATCAGCCATCCCTATATTTTTATAAAGAAGAACTGTTGTAAATTATTTCACAGTTCTTCTTTTTGACTTCCCTATTTCCTAAGTATACCGATCAACCCTCTAATGATATTTCCATTTAACATAATCACAATAGAATCCACTTTTTCTCTTGAGAACATACCTCCAGTCATAGTGCATAATGATCTTAATGGCATGTCATAAATCATGCCTTCAATAATCTTTTTCATGCTTTCACTGTCTTTTGATAATTCGCCGGTCATTTTTTTTGCTGTCCTCTCAAGCAGTTTTACAATAATCCTACCTACTAAGGATGTCCTTATATCTCTTATAGTGCTATTAATCGTGTATGGCCTGTTTGAAGGTTCATTAGGTATTTCAAAACCCAAAACAGCTCTGAACTGATTATCAGGAATATTCAGCATGTCTCTACTCAAAGAATAGTA
>JBAZFL010000066.1:0-8712 GCA_041653455.1 Clostridia bacterium | reverse complement strand
GTCGTAGGATATATACTTAATGTATATTATGGAATGGATTACTGGCTTGCAGTCGCATCTGTTGCTGCAGGTCAGATAGTATCATGTATGGGATTAGGTATGCTTCTGCTTCTTCAACTGGACAAATACAAAGAAAGGTTATTTTCATGAAAAACAACACTGCAGATAAAAGGAATATAATTGATTATCTTCTTATATTCGTATATATATTCATGATGATGATATCAGATGAGCCAATTTTCCGCAGTTATTCTCTTCTTGGAGTAGCTATCATCGGAATATTAATTTCAATAGGAATCCTTATATTCAAAAAAGATATTACCAAGAGCAAAAGGATAAGAGAGCTTGTCGCAATAGGTCTGCTTGTAATGGCTGCAGGATACTCAGTATACAGGATAATTATTCTAAATAGCTGATTAACACAGCTTTTACATAGACTTAAGAACATTATCAGTTTAAGCTTATTATTGTATTATAAATACTGTTATGTTATTATAACTAAGATATTTAGGTCATGGAGGTATAAATGGCAATGTTAAAAGGAGCTGCAATTTTCGGACAGTCGGGCGGACCAACATCAGTAATCAACGCAAGCGCGTCTGGTGTATTTCAACAAGCGCTAAAGGAAGAGTGTATAACAGCTGTATATGGAGCTGCACATGGAATCAGGGGAATTCTGAATGAGGAATTTTATGATATATCACAGGAAACACAGGAACAGCTGGATCTATTAAAAACCACTCCATCATCTGCTTTGGGTTCAGTAAGATACAAGCTTAAGAGTGCTGATGTCGATGAAACAGACTACAAAAAACTTCTCGAAGTTTTTAAAAAATACAACATTAGGTATTTCTTCTATAATGGAGGGAATGACTCAATGGATACATGTAATAAGATAAGCAAGTATATGGCAAAGTCAGGGTATGAGTGCAGGGTTATAGGTGTACCTAAAACAATAGATAATGATCTTTCTGTAACTGATCATTGCCCAGGATACGGTTCTGCCGCAAAATATGTAGCAACAACGATTATGGAAGTATATCATGATGCAAATGTGTATGATACGCCAATGATTACCATAATAGAGATAATGGGAAGAAATGCAGGATGGCTTACAGCAGCAAGCATGCTCGCTGCCTACAAAGGAGCAGGACCTGATCTTATATACTTGCCAGAAGTTCCTTTCACTATAGAGAAATTTCTTAAAGATGTTAAGAAAGTATTCGAAAGCAAGCCTGACCGCAAAGTAATCGTCGCGGTATCTGAAGGATGCAAAGATTCTGAGGGAAGATATATCGCGGAAATGGGACAATCTTTAGCAAAGGATGCTTTCGGGCATGCCCAGCTTGGCGGAGCTGCATCTGTTCTTGGTGATGTCGTGAAAAATGAATTCAAAACCAAAGTCAGGTCAATCGAATTCAGCCTTATGCAACGCTGTGCTTCTCATATAGGATCAAAGACTGACATAGAGGAAGCGTTCCTTGCAGGAAAAGAAGCTGTAAAAGCTGCAGTTAATGGAAATACTGACTATATGATCGGATTTGAAAGAACATATGTAAATGGAAAATACTTAGCTAAAACAGTACTGGTAGCTCTTGCTGATGCAGCAAATACTGAAAAAACGGTTCCTCTTGAGTGGCTGAATGAAGAAAAGAACTTCCTAAAACAAGAGTTTATAGATTATGCCCTTCCTCTCATACAAGGTGATTCAGGACTTCCTTTTGAAGAAGGTCTTCCGAAATTTGCAAAACTAAAAAAAATATTAGTGAAAAAATAAAAAGGAGATAAAGAAATGGCACTTATTACATCAAAAAAAATGTTCGAAAAAGCTTATAAAGGCGGATATGCGATTGGCGCTTTCAACGTTAACAATATGGAAATAATCCAGGGTATAACAGAAGCAGCAAAGGAAGTTCAGGCGCCATTGATTCTACAGGTTTCAGCTGGAGCAAGAAAATATGCAAAGCATGTTTATCTTATGAAGCTTATTGAAGCTGCGATTGAAGATACCGGACTTCCTATATGTGTTCATCTTGACCATGGTGACAGTTTCGAAACATGTAAATCCTGTATTGACGGAGGATTCACATCAGTAATGATAGATGGATCTCACCATTCATTTGAGGATAACATTAAAGAAACCAAAAGAGTTGTAGAATATGCTCATGATAGAGGAGTAGTGGTAGAAGCAGAACTTGGAAGACTGGCAGGAGTAGAGGATGATGTAAAGGTCAGCAAAGAGGATTCATCCTATACGGATCCTGATCAGGTTTCAGAGTTTGTAGCAAAAACCGGAGTAGATTCATTAGCTATTGCAATCGGCACAAGCCATGGCGCATACAAATTTCATGGAGATGCTAAATTAAGATTTGATATACTTGAGGAAGTGCAGAAAAGGTTACCGAATTTTCCAATAGTCCTTCATGGCGCATCTTCAGTAATACCTGAATTTGTGGAAATGATAAACAAATACGGCGGAAAGATGCCTGGTGCTCAGGGAGTACCTGAAGAAATGCTCAGGAAAGCTGCAAGTATGGCTGTTTGCAAGATTAATATCGATTCAGATTTGAGGCTTGCTATGACTGCATCAATAAGAGAGCATTTTGCATTATATCCGGATCATTTCGACCCAAGAGAATACTTAAAACCTGCAAGGGAAAATATCAAGCAGATAGTAAAGCACAAGCTTGTCCATGTTCTTGGATGTGACAATACTGCTGGCGAGTATTAAAATATAAAATATAGTGATAGCATAAAAAAGCGGTTAGCCGCTTTTTTTGTAAGCACCATACTATATTTCTTTCTTGTGATTATTGCAAGTTTGATTAATTCAGTAAAGTTTGCATAAGAGACTAAATAATGTATAATAACAAAAAAGGAGTACAGAGTTGATAATAAAAGATGCTAGTTTTGTAATAAGTGCTGTAAAGGCTGAACAGTGGCCGGACGACAGACTTCCCGAAGTCGTATTTTCCGGGAAATCGAATGTAGGTAAATCCAGTCTTATAAATGCCTTGTGCAACAGGAAGAATCTTGCTTATTCCGGGTCTACACCTGGAAAAACTCGTCTGATAAATTTTTATGATATAGATGGGCGTATGAGGATGGTGGACCTGCCAGGATATGGGTTTTCTAAAGCTTCAAAGCAGATTTCAAAGACATATAGTAAACTTGCTGAGCAGTTTTTAAGACAAAGACAGAATATAAAGCTTGTTGTACAGATATTGGATATAAGGCATGACCCAACACCTGACGATATTCAAATGATAGAGTTTTTAAACAATTCCAAGCTTCCATTTATACTATCTGTAAATAAATATGACAAATTATCAAATGCTCAGAGCATGACAAGGGCACGCATAATAGCAGGTATGCTGCCTATCGATCCAGATACTCCTTTCATACTTACATCCTCAACAACAAAAAGAGGTATTGAAGAGATTTGGGAAGCTATAGATTTTTATTGTTTCAGTGAAAAAGAACCAGAAAGCAATTCTGAGGATTAATAATTAACGAAAAGAAGGATTAATGTATGAATAATAGTAAAATGAGTTATATAGGTTATTTGAAAGTCGCAGTATTTTTAATATTGCTCTTATTTTCCCTGACAGGATGCAGCCCGTATAAGAATAGCAGATATATCGAGCTTGCTAAATATATGGATATTGAACTTGAACATAACCTTGTTGCTGTCACTGATGAAGATATGCAAAAAGAATTAAGTATTCTACTGGATAAGTATGCAGAAACATATGTTTATAAAGAAGGAGAAGTTCAGCAAAAAGATATTGCAAATATTGATTATTCTGGTACCATCGATGGAAATCCTTTTGAAGGAGGAGCGGCAAACGGTTATGATTTGGAGATTGGATCTAATTCATTCATACCAGGGTTCGAGGAAGGTCTTATTGGAACAGATATTGGTCAGTCAGTAACCTTAAATCTGGTTTTTCCCACAGATTATAAGGATGAGGATAATAATATTTCCAAATATGCAGGCAAAGATGTTCAGTTCACAGTCAAGATAAATGAAGTTGAAAGAAGAGTTCCGCCTATATATAATGACGATTTTGTAAAAAGCTTGAATAAAGGATATGATACCATAGAACAATATAATGAATATCTTGAAAATGAAATATATAATTTTAAGAAAACTCAGACAGCATGGAAAATAATAGTTGATAATACAGTAGTTAAAAAGTATCCGAGTATTGTTGAAAAAAGAGTGGAAACCATCAGAGAATACTATGAATATTACATGTCATACTATGGGTATACAACTTTTAATGAATTCTGCTTAGATGCATTAGGTCAGACTGAAGAGGAATTTGATCAGGCTAATCTTGAAAGTGCAAGAGACGGAGTAAAACAGGAGATGATTGCACAAGCTATAGCCCATCTTGAAGGAATCAAGCTTAGTGATACAGATCTGTTGGAAGGATATGATAATTATGCCGAATATTACGGGTATGAGAATACTGAAGACTTTTTAAAAGACTATGACAAAGAGTCCATAACGAACAGTATACTATTGAACAAAGTTATGGAATATGTTTCACAAAATGCAGTTATAGTTAAAGACTAAGCATTGTAAATAATAAAAAAGCTGCCAGACAAGTTAAAAGGCAGCTTAAATTATATTTTTATGCGCTCATCTGACTTCGATAGTCCAGCTTCTCTCATCTTTAATTTTTCCGTATTGGATTCCAGTAAGTGTGTCATACAGAGTTTGTGAAATTCTGCCAATCTTATTACCATTTATTATGTGACGTTTATCTTTATAAATCAGTTCACCAACTGGAGAAATTACAGCAGCAGTTCCTGTCCCGAAACATTCATTCATAGAACCGTTTTCTAATGCTTCAATAACCTCATCTATGGTAATTTTACGTTCTTCAACTATGTATCCAAGTGATTTGGCAAGCTCAAGAGTGCTTTTTCTGGTAATTCCAGGTAAAATGCTTCCGGAAAGTTCAGGAGTGATTACTTTACTATCTATAACAAAGAATACATTCATAGCTCCAACTTCTTCAATGTACTTGCCTTCATGCGCGTCGAGCCATAAAGTCTGTATACAGTTGAGCTTTATTGCTTTTTCCTGTGCTATAAGGCTTGCAGCATAGTTTCCCATGGTTTTTACATGCCCCATTCCTCCTTTTGATGCACGTTTGTAGAAATCTTCCACATAAATACTGGTTGGATTCAATCCTGAAGGGTAATATGGACCTACTGGACTTAGTATAATCATAAAAAGATATGTATGCGAAGGATGTACGCCTAAAAACGGGTCTGTAGATATTATGAAAGGCCGTATGTATAAGGATGTCCCTTCTGATGAGGGTACCCAGTCTATGTCTGTCTTTACAAGTCTTATTATAGCGTCAACTACATCATTTTCCTCGATAGGAGGTATGCAGAGTCTTTCACATGATGATCTCAATCTTTTTGCATTTTCATCTGGACGGAACAATAGAACCTTATTGTCTTTGGTATGATAAGCTTTCAACCCCTCAAAAACACCTTGGCCATAATGCAGTACATTAGTTGAAGGATCAATGGATAAAGGCCCGTAAGGCACAATCCTTGCATCATGCCAGCCTTTTTCTGAGCTGTAATTCATCAGAAACATATGATCTGTGAATTGTTTTCCGAAGGAAAGTTTTTTTTCGTCTGGCTTCATTTTAGGTTGCTGTGTTAGTTTGATTGAAATATTCATACTCATGTCCTTGCCTTAATTTTATTTTCATTATATTATACTAAAATACAAATGCAATTACAAATAATTGCATAATATTTTTTGAGGAATTAATGTACAGGTATTTACCAGACTATATATCACAAGGAATATTCGATATTGATTACGATAAGCTTTATGAGATAGGGATCAGAGGCTTATGCTTCGATATAGATAACACATTAATTGAGATGTACAATCATAATATTCATAATAAAGCCCATTCGCTGATAAATAAACTGAAGGTGAAAGGATTTGTTATATGTATATCATCCAATGCTTCTAAAAAAAGAACTTCTTCAATTGCTGATGATTTGGGATTAAAATATGTCTATAGAGCTTTCAAGCCTTCAAGAAAAGGATTTGAGAGGGTATTATCTATATTGAATCTTCCTGCTTGTAAATGCGCGATGATAGGGGATCAGCTCTTTACGGATATTAAAGGAGGAAAAAAGATGGGATTTATAACTGTATTTACTAAGAAAATAGACGATAATGAATCTTTGAATGTACGGATTAAGAGAATTTTTGAAAAGTTGATATTTAGAAAATATGGAAAAAGGATTGAGAAGATATGATAAGATTCGGACCAGCTGGTAATGAAACTTCATTCTATGAGCAAGGCTATAAAAACACATTTGAAGCAATGGAATGGCTAAAAAATATGGGGTTGAATGCATATGAATATCAATGTGGCAGAGGGGTCAATATTAAGGAAGAAGCTGCGAATAGGATTGGGGAGTATGCAAGCAGATTCGGTATATCCTTATCTCTTCATGCTCCATATTTCATTAATATGGCAACACTCGAACCTGATAAAGTTGAAAGCTCTCTAATGCATATGCATAATTCATATAACGCAGCAAAACAAATGGGAGCGACAAGGGTATGTGTGCATCCTGGTTCTTTCAAAGGTGATACACGACAGAATGCAGCAGAACGAGCACACTTTTTCCTTAAGGATTTTTTAGATGACATAAATGATGAAACAGTAACATTCTGTCCAGAAGTAATGGGTAAAATCAATCAGCTTGGTAACCTTGAAGAGATTATATACCTTTGTTCTAAAGATGAAAGAATATTACCAACAGTTGATTTTGGACATTTGAATGCAAGGACTCATGGAAGTCTTAAAAAGAGTGAGGACTATGAAAGAGTAATAATTGACTTAATTGATGGAATAGGTTTGGAAAGAACCCGCAATATGCATATGCATTTTTCACAGATTGAATATACCGAGGGCGGGGAAAAGAAGCATCTTACATTTGAAGATACACAGTACGGACCATATTTCAAGGATTTCATACCTATACTATATAAATATAAAATGGAACCAGTTATAATATGCGAATCAGATGACAAAATGGCTACAGATTCACTTAAGAGCAAGATAATGTATGAACAGTACATGAAAAAGGACTGATAAGGAGAATTGAATTGAAAAAAAGAATTAAAAGTTTTATAGACATAATGGAAAAGAGAGAGCTTGATGGCGCGATAATAACATCAAGGGATAATACTATGTATCTTTCATCTTTTACAGGAACAGACAGCATATTGGTATTCACTCGCCAAAAAGCTTATTTTGCTACTGACTTTCGATATATAGAAACAGCATCATCCTTAAGCGATTTCGGATATGAGATCGTACTTATTGAAGAAGGAATTAAGAGTATAGTAAATCTGCTTTCAAAGCTGTTTACTGAAAAGGGATTGCGTATAGGTTATGAGAATACGGTTCCTTATGGGTATTTTAACAGTTTGAAACAGGCTCTAAATGAATGTGTATATGCAGATATTTCAGATGATCTTTTAAGTGTGCGTTCGGTTAAGGACGAGACAGAATTATCCATGATGTCCCAGGCAGCTTCCATTGCTGATACTGCTTTTAGCCATATTTTAAAAGTCGTTAAGATAGGAATGAAGGAAATTGAAATTGCAGCTGAACTGGAATATGTAATGAAGAAAAACGGAGCATCATATCCTGCTTTTGATACAATTGCAATATCAGGAAAAAAGACAAGCATGCCCCATGGTGTTCCAGATGATAAGAAGCTTATGAACCATGACGCTGTAACTTTGGATTTTGGAGCTAATTATAGAGGATATTGTTCAGACATGACAAGAACGTTTTTTATTGGTACTCCCTCAAAAGAGCTGGAGAAAATATACAGGATTGTTTTTAGAGCACAGAAAGAAGCTCAAGAGTATGTCAAGGAAGGGGTTTCTGGATTTAATGCTGATAAAGTAGCACGAGATATAATTGAAAGTGAAGGGTATGGTAAGTATTTCGGGCACAGCACCGGTCATGGTGTAGGATTACTTATTCATGAAGAACCAAGGCTCTCAGTTAAAAGTAAGGCTATTCTAAAAAGAAATATGACTGTAACTGTGGAACCTGGTATTTACATACCTGATTTAGGTGGCGTAAGGATAGAAAATACAGTTGTAGTTGAACAGGGCGGATGCCGTTCGCTAAACCATTCCGAAAAAGAATTAATTATTCTCTGACATGGATTGTTCTATTATAAAAATCCATTCAGATTTATTCGAACTTATTAGGTATCTTAGAGAGTACAAAAAAGAAGATGATGAGTACATTGAGAGATGCAGAAAAATACATGAAGGGACAGATGAATGCTATGTCGTTGTTATTGATGATATATGTATAGCTGATGTTACAGTAACACTTAAGTCGGTGGATAGATCTGCAGTGGTAGAGAACTACAGGGCGTACCTTTCCGGGCTTTTTGTGAAGGAAGCGTACAGAAACATGAAAATCGCAACGATGCTTGTGGAACATGTGTTTAAAGAATTATCTGATAAAGGGTTTAAGGAGCTATCCGTATTAGTAGATGAAAGTAATACTCCAGCATGCGCACTTTACTCAAAGTTGGGATTTGAATGGGAAAAATCATATAAAATAGATCAATGGACATTTGCTCTTTTAGTATATCGGATGATAAAATAAATAGTAA
>JBAZFL010000065.1:4281-8795 GCA_041653455.1 Clostridia bacterium | reverse complement strand
TTCAGGCCAAAGACAGGTAATATATTTATTTTAACAGATTTATACTTAAATTCAATAAATATAGGATAAATCATCTGCGTTTCCATGTTAATGGAGAGAAAAGCACAATTACAGGATATATCTCCAATCTGCCGATAAGCATGTTGAGTATAAGTATAATTTTTGAAACCGCAGAAAATCCAGAATAGTTACCTAAAGGACCTGCTGCTCTTAATCCTGGACCGACATTATTCAAACAGGCGAGTACTGCTGATATGTTTGTTATACCGTCATACTGGTCAAATGAAAGTATAACAACAGATGTAACAGCTATAAGCATATATAGAGCAAAGTAATTCAACACACTTTTTTCTGTTTTTGAATCTATAATTTCACCGCTTAGGTTTATTGAAGAGACTGAACGGGGATTCGCCATGCTTTTTATTGAATTTCTTACACTTTTGAAAAGAATAACGATCCTGCTTACTTTCATACCTCCGCCAGTGGAACCTGCACTTGAACCTATTACCATAAGCAAAAGTATTGCAGTTTTAGAAAACATAGGCCATTGGTCAAAATCTGCAGTTGTAAACCCTGTTGTTGTAATTATTGATGAAACCTGGAAAAAACTATGTCTTAATGATTCCATTATGTTTGGATATATTGAGTAAATATTTATTGCAACTGCCACAACTGAAATAATGATTATGCTCAGATACCATCTCAGTTCGTCATTCTTAAAAGCTCTTTTAAAATTTTTCAAAAGCATCAAGTAATAGATGTTGAAATTTACACCGAAAAGAATCATGAATATGCTTAAAACTATATCGATGTACGCGCTGTCATAAAAAGCTATACTGTTGTTTTTTATTCCGAAACCTCCAGTTCCTGCTGTAGCGAAACTTGTTACTACACTGTCAAAGAACGGCATTTTGCCTGCGACAAGGAAAATAATTAAAATTACAGTCAACAGAACATAAATACCATACAGGATTCTGGCTGACAACCTCATTTTTGACACAAGCTTTCCTATCACAGGACCTGGTGCTTCAGCTCGTAATAGATGCATCATACTCATGTCGGTTTTTGGAATAACTGCAAGTATGAATACTAAAACACCCATACCTCCAATCCAATGCGTAAAGCTTCTCCAGAACAGCAAGGAATAAGGCATCATTTCTACATCAGTAAGTATTGATGCGCCTGTAGTCGTGAATCCAGACACTGTCTCAAAGACACTGTCAAGAAATGATGGGATATACCTGGATATATAGAAGGGAAGAGCTCCAATAAGACTGGTCACTATCCATGCAAGCGCTACGCTTGTCAACCCTTCTTTTGCAAAGATAAGGGTATTCTTTGGCTTAAATATCTCAAGAGGTATTCCTGCGGAAAGTAAAATAAGTATTGGAACTGCAAATCCTATATAAGTGTCTTTTTCCCCGTATATAAATGCAACAATCAAAGGCAATAGCATTAATATAGCTGTGATGTACAAAACCTTTCCAAGTATGTGGAATATCATTTTGAAATTCATTAGCTGTTTACTCCATTATATCCTGGAACTCTTTTATGTACTGCTCAGCAGGAGATATTACTATTACATTATCGCCAACCTCTATCGTATCCATCCCGGCAGGATAAATTAACTTATTATTTCGTATTATACAGGCGACTAGTATGTTTTGTTTGAATTTCAGGTTTTTAAGAGGTATGTGAAGTACAGGAAGAGTATCATCAGTTATTAAGAATTCCAATGCCTCAGCTTTATTGTTAACAATCCTGTAGAGCGTGTTTACCATACTGCCTTCAGAATTCTGCAAAGCTCTTGCATATCTTACGATTCTATCTGCAGTGACCTTTCTTGGAGAGACGACACTTCCTGTATTAAGTGTCCCTAATAGCTCTACAAGTGATGAATTATTTATTTTAGTAATTGTTTTTGGAACATTATGTTTGTTTGCATACAATGACAGTATTATATTCTCTTCATCAATTCCCATAAGTGGAATTACTGCATCTGCATCATATATCCCTTCTTCTGCTAAAAGCATCTGGTCTGTCCCGTTACCATATACGACTCTTGCTTTCGGTAACGCATCTGCAAGCTCAACACAGCGTTTCTCATCAATTTCCACAATTGTAACATTCATATTTGTATCAGAAAGCATACTGGCAAGATAATATGCAATTTTCCCCCCGCCTATTATCATTATGTTCTTGAGTTTTTCTTTGTATATACCCAACGCTTTCAAAAATTCAGATAAATCTTTGTGTGAGGCAGTGATATGGATAATATCATTGTTCTTAATAACAAAATTTCCTTTAGGTATAAATACTTCTTCTCCTCTTTGGATGGCTCCTATAATGACTTTTACTTTAATTTTGTCATATAGGTCAATAAGTTTTGTATTGTCGAGGATACTGTTTTCCCCAATCTGTACCTCAGCCATCTCGACTTTCCCTTTGCAGAATACATCCAACTTAATAGCAGAAGGGAAACGCAATATTCTGTAAATTTCTGCAGCTGTCTCATATTCTGGATTTATCACCATTGATAAACCCAGTTCGTATTTTAGAAATTGCAGCTGTTTGGAATATTCTGGGCTTCTAACCCTTGCTATAGTATGCTTTGCTCCAATTTTTTTTGCGACCAAGCAAGCAAGTATATTCAATTCATCAGAATTCGTTGCAGCAATTATTATGTCTGCTTTATCAGCTTCTGCTTCTTTTAATATTGTGTAGCTTGCGCCATTGCCTACTACGCCCATTACATCATATGAATTAACCGCATTCTCTATTACTTTTGGATTAGTATCTATAACAACTATATCATGGTCTTCTTTTGATAAACGTTCTATAAGGGTGCTTCCGACTTTCCCATCTCCAATTATAAGTATCCTCAAATCATTCTCCTGTACTGCATTTGATTTCAAAGCAGATATTAACCCTATTTTACTACAATGACACTATAAAGCAAATAACATAAATAAATCGTTTTATGCTGTTTACTGATTCATCATGTTCAGTATGCTGTCTGCACAATTTACTCCGTCTGCAGCAGATGAAAGAATTCCTCCTGTATAACCTGAACCCTCTCCGCAGAAAAAAAGACCTTTTCTGGAAATACACTGCATATTGTTATCTCGAAGCAACACGACAGGTGATGTTGAACGGGTTTCAGGGCCAGTAAGAAGAGCATCAGGATAATAGAATCCTTCAAGCCACTGATTCATATCATTTATAGCCATACGGATTGAATCAGTAATGTAATGAGGAAGATATTCATCACTTCTTAAAAAAACTGTTGAAGGTTTGTATGTGGGAAGTACATCATTGAATTTGTTGCTGTTTCTGTCAATCATGAAATCTTCAAGTCTTTGGACACCTGCACAATATGTCCTGCCAGCAGCATTGTATGCCAGCATTTCGATTTTTCTCTGAAGCTCCATTCCTGCCAAAGGATGTTCAGATCTAAAATCTTTATTGTTTACGGTTACAAGCAGAGCGGAATTTGCATTTTTTCCGCTTCTTGAATGGAGACTCATCCCATTAGTTACAATACATTCCTTCTCTGAAACGGCAGGTACAACATATCCTCCTGGACACATGCAGAATGAGTAAACATTCCTTCCATCTTGCAAATGAGTTACTAGATGATAATCTGCAGGGGTTATATATGGATTGCTGTTAAATTTACCATATCTAATTTTGTTTATATAAGCCTGGGGGTGTTCAATTCTTAAACCGATACCGAAAGGTCTGCTTTTCATAGGTATTCCTGTAGAATGAAGGTAACTGAATGTGTCTCTTGCACTGTGGCCTATTGCTAATATAATGATATCAGATAAAATTTCTGATTGATGGTTTTCACATTCAACAATGATCCCGTATGCACATTCATCTTTAAATATTACCTGTTGCATTTTGGTGTTGAATCTGTATTCGCCACCTAGGGATTCTATGTATTTTCTTATATTTACGATTATTGATTTAAGTTTATCAGTTCCGATATGAGGTTTTTCAAGATATTTGATTTCCGGATCTGCGCCTGCTTTAATAAATTCGTTAAGTATTTTGAACTTAACAGGAGTCATCATACCGATTTTGAGTTTTCCATCTGAATAAGCACCGGCACCTCCTTCGCCAAACTGTATATTTGTCTGTTCGTTTAATATTCCATTTTCTATAAACTGTTTAACCTGCAAGTCTCTTTTTTCTGTTTCCATACCTCTTTCTATAATGATAGGGCATAATCCTGCTTCAGCCAACATCAAAGAACAAAATAAACCTGCAGGTCCTGAACCTATCACTATAGGTCTTTGATGCTTTTTGTGGGATTTAATGGTAATAGGAGAATACTCATTATTGTCAGAATAACAGATATCCTTATCTTTGTGTTTTAATGAATAAACTGAATCTGTGGTTAGTATTACATCAATAGAATATTTAAAACATATTTTTTCGGGATTACTCTCGTCGATTGATTTTTTAATTATTTTAATATCCAGGATTTTTTCTTCTGGGAGATTGAG
>JBAZFL010000065.1:0-4271 GCA_041653455.1 Clostridia bacterium | reverse complement strand
AATCGTTAATATATTCATTTATTAAGTTTAGCACAAAAATCTTATTTGCATGTATAAAAAAAGAACCGTAAACATAATACGGTTCTTTAGGTTTAAATTGCTTTTCTAGATTATTGCCTGTAATATGAAATTAAGTATGAATAACGCTGTTGCTACCCACAGAACAGGAGAGACTTCCTTTGCCTGCTTTTTGCATATCTTAACAATGATGTAGAATATGAAGCCCATCGCGATACCGGATGTTATGGAATATACTAAAGCCATGAATATTCCTGTAAAGAATGCAGGTATTGCTTCTGAAATATCTGACCAGTCGATTTCCTTGAAGGATGCAAGCATCATTATTCCAACTATAACAAGAGCTGGAGAAGTAGCAGCATAAGGAATAGCGCTTATAAATGTTGAGAAGAATGCGCTAAGTGCAAAACATATAGCAACTACTACACTTACAAGTCCTGTACGTCCGCCTGCGGTAATACCTGATGCGCTTTCTACATAGGTAGTTGTATTGGATGTTCCGAATATAGCTCCTATTGATGTTGCTGTAGCATCTGCAAATAATGCTTTGTCCATCTTGGATTTGAATCCTGAACTGGATTCCATTGCTTTCTCATCTTCTTCGCTGAATATTCCTGTCTTACGACCTGTTCCGATAAATGTACCGATAGTATCGAATGTATCAGACAAGCTGAATGCGAAAATTGTAAGAAGAACGATTGGTAGTTTTGTAATATCAGCAATAGTGAACCTAAACCTGCTTTTGTAAATATGACGCCGAATGTTGTTGGAAGAACAGCAATTGCATCTTTAAAGGTTACTGAATTTGCAGCTGTGGTTACTCCTAAAGGTATACCGATAAGTGTTGATACTATTATACCAATAAGGATTGCGCCTTTAACTTTGAGCAGAAGAAGTACTATCGTAAGAACAAGTCCTATGAAGAATACATATAATCCGCCTGTATTAATTACTGTCATGGAAGGAACTCCAGCTCCGAAATTTATTGCACCGATATTAAGTAATCCAACATAAGCGATGAATATACCGATACCGCCGCCGATAGCATTCTGAAGGCTCTTTGGTATGGCTTTTATTATGTGCTTACGGATTTTAGTTACTGTAATGAGTATGTTTATAAGTCCGCAGATGAAAACCATGGATAATGCATGTTGCCATGAAAACCCATAAGTGAAGCATACTGTAAATACGAACAAAGCATTTAATCCCATTCCAGGAGCCTGTGCATATGGAACATTAGCAACAAGACCCATTATCAATGTACCGATTATTGCAGCAATAATGGTTGCAAGGAAAACAGCTCCCCATTCCATTCCTGCTAGCGATAACATTCCCGGGTTTACAGCGATAATGTAGGCCATTGTAACGAATGTTGTCAGGCCTGCTAAAATTTCCGTTGACACTTTTGTGCCATTTTCTTTTAGCTTGAACATTTTTAAATCCCCCTTTTGAATTTAATATATTGTTAGTATATTACAAGGTAATAAATTGTCAATACAGAACATGCTAAAAAATCTATAATTTTATGTATTCACACAATATCTTGTTATTTTAAGAAAATAGAAATAGCACATATTGATATACTATAAATTACAAAGGTTGGATAATTCGATTAGTAAGTTAAGGTCTGAATACTATTCAGTTTTATGCTGCAATTCAATAGATTACTGACACCATAAAATGATTGCTTTGGTATATTGTCATATATGTTGCGACATATTAAAAAGGGAGTTTATGCTCCCTTTAAATTGCGAATATCGCTGTCTTAATTGAAATATACTTATGCATTTATTCTGCTATCTACGAGCAGTTCAACCAATCTCATGGATTTTGCAGCATCATCTATAAGACAAATAGGTTTGTTTCCTTTTTTTAAGTAATCGATAAATGCCTGGTCTTCCTGCTTGTAGCCATAATGAGAATAGAGTGAGTCATTTCCTTTACTTAACTCTATGCCGTCAATATGTTCAATGTCAGATACTGATACGCCCGCAGCCGCTTGTGAATAGATATTTGCTCCTGATGCATATACTATAGTGGCATCACAACCTTTGGTGCCAGGGAATCCTAAGTTAATGTATGCGCTTGCTTCAGCTCCATGTATCTCAAAGTTATGTATTCTTGCTGCAGCTTGGTAGTTACCTCTAAGAGTACCTGTTACTCCATTTTCAAATTTCATTATGCAGCTCCATGAATTGTCTACAGGGCTGTTGTTTCTTGAAATTACACTTGCGGTATCTGTAACCTCTGCTCCTGCAAGATATCTTACTAAATCTGCAGCATGGACTATATCACAGGAAAAAGCATCTGTAAAATGCCATATTGATGCAATATCAGCATGTTTTATGAAACACCCGTCAACTTGGTTGATAGTAGTTATTTTCTTCATTTTATCGAAAACATACTGAACAAGGGGTACATAACGCCTATTCATTCCTACTTGAATTAGTTTGCCAAGAGAAGCTGAGCGTCTTGCAAGTGATTCTGCCTGATATGAATTTAATCCAGCAGGTTTTTCCATAAATATATCTTTGCCAAATGTTAAACAGTCATATGCTACCCTGTAAAGAAGATCAGGCTGAACCAGACAGAATACGCCGTCAATTTCTTCTTTCTTCAACATTTCTTCCATTAGGACATATGTTTTCGGTATTCCGTATTTTTCTGCTGATCTTTTTGCTTTTTCTTCTACCAGATCGCATATTGCGACGATTTTACAATCCTCTATTTCTGCCAAACTTGGCAGATGTACGGAATTCGCTATTCCGCCTGCTCCAATAACTGCTACTTTTACCTGTTTACTCATAATTGCCTCCTATTTATCTGCTTATATGGTTATTTCTGTATTCGATTGATCTTCTTAGGTATTCATCGTATGTTTCAATTTCAAATTCCTTAAGTATATCTTCTATGCTCATATCCTCTGATTCGCATGTTAAAAGTACAGTAGCAACATTTCCTGGGTCGTTTACAGTGAGGTTTTGCTTGTACTTCTTTTTCGCTAATCTTATTCTTTCCATATTGTAATCCAGATGTACGACTTTGCAATCCAGATTAACTGTTGCTGTTACATAATCATAATAGTTTGTAGTTGATGCAATAACTTGCCCAAAGGGATTTATTATCCTTCCAGTATTTCCAGAAATAGCGCTTGCCATATGGCATCTTAAAGCATATGCCCATTGATCCTGTTTTAGTCCACCATGATAATACGAACTGAAAATAAAGAGATTTGGTTCATATTCCTTATATTTGTCCAACAGAGTATCAAAATTGAGATCGAAACATATTCCAAACACCATTCTCATTTTATCCTCAATATACATAGAAGCTTCTGTGCCATATCCGATTTTAGAGATATTCTCCTCAATTATTACATGATTCTTGTCATATGTATGTGCTACCTCACCAGTTTTATTGAACATCCTTATGCTGTTCCTGTAAGGATACAGTGTATCAGCTTCATGCTTTCTTAGTCCCGGGTATGTAATAGAAAGCATGTTTTCTTTGGCTATATCTGATAGAAGGTCAGAAATTGAGCCGTTATTTTCAATATATTCGATGTATTGAGCCATGCTGAAATCACAGAACCTGTCGCAATATTCGGGAAGAATGATAATATCAGGAGATGAATCCAATACCTTTTCAATATTCGTTCTCCAGTATTCTTTATTTAACGCATTTTGAGCTTTGACGCTCTTAATGCCTTTTGAATCTGTCGCTTTAGAGCATATTACACTTATTCTTTTTATGTTAGACATATAATGCCTCCTTATCTTTTAGTAACAAATTTACTGCGGTATGAACTTGGATTTATCTGATTGTATTCTTTAAAAACTTTGCTGAAGTATTGTATATTTTTAAAACCTACAGATTCAGCGACTTGCGTTATGGACATGTCTGAATATTGTAATAATGTCTTTGCTTTTTTCATACGTATTGCTTTGAGATACTTCATAGGAGTCAGTTCAGTAAGTTTTTTGAATTTCTTTAAAAAATATACTTTCTCAAGATGAGTGAATTGAGCCATCTGGTCAAGACTTATATCATTTGAAATATTACGATCAAGATAAATAAGTATTTTTGCAAATGTATTATCAGATTCAATTGAAGAAAGCTTTTTACTATCAATAAAGCCATCATATGTGCTCCTGATAACTGAGTAAAGTATCTGTATTATAATAGCGTTGATAATTTCATTTGAAAATGGATTTTTCGTCTTCAACTCATTATAAGTTTCTGCAAATAATTCT
>JBAZFL010000064.1:0-8819 GCA_041653455.1 Clostridia bacterium | reverse complement strand
GATTTGATCCCTCATCTTTCAATCAGAAGAATGCATATAACTTTAACAGAGGTTCTGGATTTTCACAGTCCAATGATTTTTCAGATTTTTTCAATATGTTTTTTGGTGATCTGGGTATGGGTAATATGGGTGCTGACCCATTCGGGCAGTCATCCAGACGCAGTTCTAGAGCGGCTTCACAGCAGTTTGACAGTGAAGCTTTTATGAAAGTGTCAATAGAAGACGCTTTAGCTGAAAAGGAAATGATAGTATCCATTAATGACAGGAAGGTTAATCTTAAGCTGCCAAAGGGTATTAGGTCTGGACAGAAGATAAAGATGAAAGGGCAGGGTCAGTCTGGAGGAGATCTTTACATAAAAATTGAGCTTTATGATACAGTTACGCTCGCGCTTGATAATGATGACTTGATTAAAACTGTTGATATATATCCATGGCATGCATATTTCGGTTCATCTGTTCAGGTTGATATGCCGGAAAATACCCTGAAAGTCACTATTCCTCAGAATATTAAGGGCGGTTCAAAGATACGAATAAGGGAAAAGGGATATTACAAAAAAGATAAAACAAGAGGAGATCTGTACATAAAGGTCAATATTGTGAATCCTGCAAATATGTCTTCTGATGATGTACAGATTTACAAAGAACTTTTAAACAAATACAGTTAATGATAAAATATGCATATGAAAAAGGCTGATATTGTCCTGATATCAATTTTAATATGTGTATTCCTAGTATTTTTCGGAGTATATCTTTTTAGTGATACAAATAATGATGATATATTGATAATACAGCAGGACCAGAAGATAATATACAAAGAGTCTATATATAAAGACAATGAGATTGAGATAAGGAATGAGTCAGGCGCTATAACTAATATAGTGACTGTTAAAGAAGGCAAAGTATATATGTCTTATGCTGATTGTGCTAACAAAGACTGTATACATATGGGAGAGCTTACTGCCGGGTCCAAAAAACAGATAGCCTGTCTGCCGAACAAGATACTGGTTTATCTTGTTTCTGCTAAACAAATAATCGATGGTATTACAAGATGAATAACACAAAGAAAATAACAATTTGTGCAATATTCACTGCACTGGCAATAGCTGTTTCCATAGCAGAAAGCTTTATACCTTTTTCTGTAATTGCACCAGGTGTAAAACTTGGTATAGCTAATGTTATTCCGCTGACGCTTCTGTATGTTTTAGGGCCTGTTTATGCAATATCCGTACAGGCTGTAAGAATTATCGCTACAGGCCTTTTAAGGGGTAATCTTGTGACCTTCCTCTTCAGCATCTTCGGAGGAATGGCTTCCATAACCATATGCGCCTTGATTAAAAGACAGAAAAAGATAGAGTTTTCCGTAATCGGACTAAGTGTTGTTGGCGCTATAGTGCATAATACGGCTCAGTTTTTTACTGCTCTTGTAATACTTAGGAATATAAACATATTCTGGTATATTGCTATACTGGCTGTTTTTGCTGTTATTGCAGGTATCCTTACCGGCATAATAGCCAAATATTCCATTAAAGCTCTGGAAAAATATTCAAAAAGCTTTTAAGCAGGCTTATTCACATATCGGTTATTTGATTGTATAATGTTAAAAGAATAAAGGAAATGGAGTTGAAAATGAGTAGAGCTGACGATATATTCAAAAATATGTGCCAGGATATAATCGATAATGGATTTTCAGACAAGGATTTGGATGTCCGTCCTAAATGGCTAGATGGAACAGCGGCTCATACTGTGAAAAAATTCTGTGTCGTGAACAGATATGATTTA
The DNA here is from genome assembly GCA_041653455.1 of Clostridia bacterium. Lineage (GTDB taxonomy): Bacteria > Bacillota > Clostridia > DUPQ01 > DUPQ01 > DUPQ01. The sequence continues at coordinate 7,040 of JBAZFL010000064.1, read as the reverse complement.
GGAAGCGAATTTCCCATATTAACACTGCGTCCCACGCCTTTTAAGAATGCTGTTGACGAAATACTGTGGATATGGCAGAAGAAATCAAATAATGTTAATGACCTGAAAAGTAAGATATGGGACTCCTGGGCGGACAGTGAAGGCTCAATAGGTAAAGCATATGGATACCAGCTTTCTGTAAAACATAAATATAAAGAGGGTATGTTCGATCAGGTTGACAGGGTACTTTATGATCTTAAGCATAACAGTGCAAGCAGAAGAATAATGACAAACATATATGTTCATGCTGACCTTAATGAAATGAATCTTTACCCATGCGCATACAGTATGACTTTCAATGTTTCAGGTAACACGTTAAATGGAATACTTAATCAGCGTTCTAATGATGTACTGGTAGCGAACAACTGGAATGTCGTCCAGTATGCAGTGCTTATGCATATGATTGCTCAGGTATCTGGTTTAAAAGCCAAAGAGTTGGTACATGTAATAGCAGATGCTCATATATATGACAGGCATGTGCCTTTGGTTGAGGAGCTTCTAAAAAGACAGGCTTATCCCGCTCCCAAATTCTGGATAAATCCGGAAATTGATGATTTCTATAAGTTTACTCTGGATGATTTCAAACTAATAGATTACAAAAAAAATGAACAGATTAAAAATATTGAGGTAGCAGTATGAATTTGATCGTAGCAGTTGATGAAAAATGGGGAATAGGGTATCTTGGCAGAATTCAATGGAATATAAAAGAAGATATGGCATTTTTCAGGAACAAAACTTTGGATAAGACTATAATTATGGGTAGGAAAACTCTTGATTCATTCAAAAATGGCAAACCTTTAAAAAACAGGCAGAATATTGTACTTACCAAGGATAAAGGCTTTTTAAGAGAAAATGTCATTGTTGTACATAGCGTCGAACAAGCATTAGAAAGAACATCTGACACAGATACGGATAATGTATACATTATAGGCGGACAGAGCATATATGAAGCATTCCTTCCATATTGCAAAAAAGCATTTGTAACAAAAGTTCACGGGATATTTGAAGCAGATAAATATTTTCTTAATTTGGACCAGTCACAGGATTGGATTCTGATTCATGAATCTGACAGGCAGATGACAGAATCAGGTATACACATTACTTTTAGTGAATACGAAAGAAAAAATGATGAAGAACGTTAACAAAAAAAGAATTAAGGTAAATAAGGTATACATTATACTGGGTTCTATTTATCTGGTTGCATTTGTTTTCAGGATTTTTATTGCAGGAACCATACTTGGTCATCATACTGATATGGGATGTTTCAGCTATTGGGGGGAACAGGCATATCAGGATGGCTTTTTGGAATTCTATAATGGTAAGCTTTACTGCGATTATCCGCCACTATACATTTATATATTATGGGCGGTAGAGGCCATAAGGGAACTGTTCGGATTAATGTTCGCATTTCCTGCGCATATAATCCTTCTTAAGCTTCCATCTATAATTTTTGATCTGATCACTGCATATTTTGTATATAAAATAGCCAGAACAAGGTTTTCCGATAAGACATCGGTTATACTGTCTGCAGTAATGGCTTTTAATATAGCATATATATTAAATTCTTCTGCATGGGGGCAGATAGACAGCATACTCACTTTCCTTATCGCTCTGGCAGCTTATAATATCATGAATAACAAACTGAACTTGGCAACAGTTGCATATGTTTTTGCGGTTCTATTGAAGCCTCAGGCATTTATATTCGCTCCAATACTTATATTCGCATATATTAAAAGCAAAAATATAAAGAAAGTCATTACTTCACTATTAATAGGTCTTTCTGTGTTTGTCGCGGTAATACTCCCATTTGCACTACATCAGCGGTTTTTATGGATATTCGGATTGTATTTCGGTACTATGGGGCAATATGCATATGCAACTGTTAATGCATACAATCTTTATGCATTGTTGGGCACCAACTGGGTACCTGATAGTGAGATACTGTTTCTGATTCCATACAAGATATATGGATATATTGCTATCATCGGTGTATGCGCTTTAACGACAGTGGCGTTTATTAAGGGACATAAGAAACCTGGTTTCACATTTGCTACAGCGGGACTGCTTATGACTGTGGTGTTTACATTTGCCACAAAAATGCATGAAAGATATATTTTCCCCTCGATACTTCTGGTACTAGCAGCATATATCTTTTCAAATGACAGAAGGTTTATGCATATACATATTTTGCAAACGCTTACTTTTTTTGCTAACTGCACTTATATACTTCATCTTAACTACACAAACAGTTATGACATATATTCGCCATTCATTGCTATAGTGTCTGCTGTTAGTGTGTTCACCGCTTTGTGGTATATAAAAGTATATATCCAGCTTTATATTATGAATAAGGATAATATGCCTTCAAAATATTTGACATAATAAGCTTATTGAGTGAAAATATACTCGCAACTAAACAAATTTTACTTGGATATGAGGACAAATATGGAACACAAAAGACAAATCATGAATTCAATCAAAAAAGGAATAATCGTAACGTTAATACTGGTAATTTCGATACTTTCCGTTTCCTGTGACAGTTACCTTAATGCAGTCGGAAATATAGCGGAATCTCCTGTTCTGCCAAGCAAGACATCTGTACCCTCACAGACAAATACTGAAGAACCCAGTGTTTCACCAGAACCGACTGAGACACCACAAGAAAGTCTGATCCCGACACAGACTCCGACACAGACTCCAGACCCTTCATTGGTGCTTTCGGTCAATCCTCTTACTGGAAAAAGCGAGTATATGAATGAATTCTCCCTTATATCAAAACCAGTAGCGATACTTCTGGAGAATAAAAGGCAGAGTCTGCCACAGGTAGGTATATCCGAAGCGGACATAGTTGTGGAGATGCTGGTAGAGTATGACATCTCCCGATTTATGGCGATATATCAGGATCCTTACAAAGTAGAGAAAATAGGTGCAGTAAGAAGCTTACGTTCATATTTCACGAAAATGGCACTAGCCTTTGACAGCTATATATTCCACTATGGTTACAGCGAGTTCGGATTGGAAAACGCTAAGCAGGATCTTTTAGACAGAGGGCTTACAACAATAAACGGTATATTTGGAGAAGATAACGGACATCCTTTCTGGAGAGACAGTGACAGATTGGCATCTGGTATGGAATCAGTCCACTGTGTGGTTACTTCAGGAGATAATATATTAAATTCAATGAAGGATCTTTCAAGCGAAAAGACGAGTAAGGACAACCAGAACGCTATATTTAATTTTTCTACCGAAAGCAGTACTAAAGACGGTAGTGAAGCATCCAAAGTTTATCTTACAGGCATTTACATAAGCAGCCCGTATTTCATATATGACCAGGATAAAGGAGCATATGTCAGGTATCAGTTTGCTGATGTGCAAGCGGACGGAAACACTAATGAACCCATAACAGTAGAAAACCTTTTCGTATTGAAAATGGATACCATTTACTTGGATGATGCAGCCTTTCATGTTGCGATCACAACGCATGGCACCGGCACAGGCTACTACATAAATGATGGAAGATATATCGAGATACAATGGAGCAGGGAATCGGATTCGGATAATTTTATCTTTACTCATGACGGGGAAGAAGTAAAGGTTGCAACAGGGAATTCATGGATATCCTGCATACCGTCTGATAAGAATATATCTATAAGGTAAAGATATGAAAAAAAGCATTTCTCTTTTCTTTTTTGTACTGTTTATCACGTTTTTAACATCATGTGTTAAACCAACCGGACAGCCTTCCAATACAGCATACATAACACCATCAGCATCACCAAATATAACTGATACACAGACAGTTATACCTTCGCCATCAGAAGAAATACCTTCTTTGGAACCTGTTTCGCCAAGCCCTTTAGTTATACCTCCAGACAGTACATACATAGAGTTTTATAACCTTTATGCAGACCTTACTAAATCTGATGAAATGAAAAGGGATATAATCTACTGGAGCGAGAATGGGCCGAAGACAGAAATAATGGAGAAGCATAATGTGATAACATCAATAGATACTGATGATAAAGAAATATACCTCACATTCAATCTGGGCTATGAGCATGTCAGAGGCAATACCGAGAAGCTTTTAGAAATATTGAAAAACAGGGAAATTAAGGCTACATTCTTCCTTGTAGGTGAATTTATTGAAGTGTTTCCAGAAAAAGTTAAATCTATTCATGCGGATGGACATACTCTTGGAGCTCACAGTTATTACCATATTCCAGCTTCTTATACAATGGCAGATGAGGAATATATTGATGATTTCATAAAAACTGAAAAACTGCTGAAAACAGCTCTTGGGGATGAATACGAAAGAATGAGATATTACAGGCCTATCTCAGGGGAATACTGTGAAAGGGACTTATACATAGCAAATGCGCTTGGATACACAACAGTACTCTTTGATGCCACATACTCAGACTGGAACAGAACAATAATAAACGGGTGGGAATTCGCATATAGCGAGCTGGTAAATGATGTACATGAAGGAGCCATTTACCAGCTTCACATAGTGACACCAGACAACATAGAAGCACTTCCGGTCTTTCTTGATGAACTCATAAGTGATGGGTGGGTATTTAAGGTTTTTGAATAGTTGAGGGCATATTATTGCTGTTTGCAAAAACATAAACCTCAATACATTGACAAAACTCATTCGTATGATAAAATACATTTACACTAAAGAGGAAGGCTTTCAATGAAAAGCAAAACTAAAAAAAGACTATTCACATTAATATCATTCGCATTCATAGCATATTTTATATATATCATCTTTTCACAGCAGCCGAGGATTGATATGCTCATTGTGGAAAAGCAGAGAGTCGAGGAGAAGATAAGAGAGCAGGATGCTATTTACGAGCAGCTTATCTATTACCAGTCTATTGCAGGAACGGATGAGTATTTTGAAATGATGGCTAGATTAAGACTTGGATATGTAAAACCGAATGACCTGGTCTTTATAGATGCTAAAGAATAGTAAATGTAAAAGTATATATAAATCTACGGATGCAAGTAAAGATATATGGAATTATTGGAAAACCAGTTATTTTATGTTAATATAAGGGATAATTCGGTAATCATATGCGGGTTACTAGTATGATGAAGCAGTTAGACAGCAAATTAATGAAAGAAGATCATTATGAAAGAAATAAAAAGCATAATATCAAAGCACCTAGAGAAGAGTATTGAGCAGTTAAACTGGACCGACATCATGGACAATCTGGAGTATCCTCCTGAGCCTGAAATGGGTGATCTCGCATTACCGTGTTTCAAGCTTAGCAGGATTTTAAGGAAATCTCCAGTAGCGATTGCTGATTCATTAGTGGATTCTCTGGATATTGATGTTGTTGAAAGATGTGAAAGCAAGAGCGGCTATCTTAATATATTCATAAAAAGAGAGTATATGGTAAACAATATACTTAAGAATATAGTTACTATGAAAGAGGGATTCGGAAAAAGTGATGAAAATTCTGGCAAAACAGTCTGTATCGATTATTCCGCTCCGAATATTGCAAAACCTTTCCATATAGGGCATCTGCGTTCTACGGTTATAGGCCATTCAATTCGAAGGCTTCATGAGTTCAGAGGATATAAATGCGTCGGCATAAACCATCTTGGTGACTGGGGTACCCAGTTCGGTAAACTTATCGTTGCATATAAAAACTGGAGCTCTAAGGAATTAATTGAAGAAAAGGGTACAGAAGAGCTTGTGAGAATATATGTTAAATTCCATTCTGAAGCGGAGAAAGACCCTTCTTTGAACGATCAGGCAAGAAAATGGTTTTCAAGGCTGGAAAAGAAGGACGAGGAAGCGGTAGAGCTTTGGAAATGGTTCAAGGATATAAGTTTATTAGATATAGAAAAGACATATAAAATGCTGGATATATCATTCGACAGCTATGCAGGGGAATCATTCTATTATGATAAGACAGAACCGATAATCGAGACATTAAAACAAAAGAATCTTCTTGTAAGCAGTGACGGAGCGATGATTGTAAACTTAGAAGGATATAACATGCCTCCTTGTCTGATTGTAAAATCTGATGGAGCTTCTTTGTATGCATCCAGAGACATCGCTGCTGCAATGTATAGAAAAAAAACGTATGATTTCGCAAAATGCATATATGTCACAGCAACAGCGCAGGATCTTCACTTCAAACAGTGGTTCAAGGTAGTTGAACTAATGGGTTATGAATGGGCAAAAGATTTAATACATGTCGGATTCGGGATGGTTTCATTGGGGGAGCCAAATTAGCTACCCGTGAGGGAAACATAATATATCTTGATGATCTCTTTAGTGAAGCTGCAAAAAGGGTTCTGGATATAATCAATGAGAAGAATCCTGATATGGAGGCTAAAGAGCAGAAAGCATTAGATATTGGCGTAGGCGCGATAGTATTTTCTGATCTTTCAAATAACAGGATAAAGGATATTGATTTTTCTTGGGAAGATGCTTTGAACTTTGATGGCTCTACAGGCCCTTATGTGCAGTACACATATGCGAGAGCATGTTCAGTATTAAGAAAATCAGAATTTACAGAGGATGATATTAATATGGATAATATAGAGCCAAGCCATATGACAAATGATGACGAGTTCATACTTTTAAAAACTCTGTCTTTATTTAACGAGAAAATAGACCAGGCTTTAAAAGATCTCGAGCCTTCCTGTATATCCCGCTATCTTATCGATGTATGTATGGCTTTCAATAAGTTCTATAACTCACATACTATACTGAATGCAGAAGATAATAAGAAGTTCAGAATACTGCTCACGGCTGCAGTCAAATATGTTTTAGGGAACGGGTTATATATTATAGGCCTGAAAAGAACAGAAAGGGTCTAGTCCGATATCTGTACAAATTCAGTTGTACCTGCAGGGGCATCAATAAAATGCCCTTTTTCTTTGTCTGACAGACAGACAAATATACTGCATGCCTTCTTTACAGTAAGAAGATATATAACTTTGTTTCCTTCTCTTTTGAAACTTACTGTTATATCCGA
>JBAZFL010000063.1:0-8890 GCA_041653455.1 Clostridia bacterium | reverse complement strand
CAGCTATAAAAACTCCCATGCTGTCGGTGTTAATTGGAGAAGGCGGTTCTGGAGGAGCGTTAGCATTAGCAGTAGCCGATGAAGTCTGGATGCTGGAAAATGCAGTGTATTCAGTTATATCTCCTGAAGGCTGTGCCAGCATATTATGGAAAGACTCTTCAAAAGTAAAACAGGCAAGTGAGAATTTGAAGCTTACTGCTGATGATCTTAAGTCTTTAGGTGTAATTGAGAGAATAATAAAAGAAGATGAAGCAATCTTCAAAAATCTTCATGATGATATGTATGAGTTAATAAGAAAGAATTTGAAATTAGATAAAGATGAACTAGTAGCAAAAAGATATGAAAGGTACAGAAGGATGGGTAATTTAAATGATTAGAATAATAACCGATTCAACCTCATATTTCAAACAGGCTGAAGCAGAGGAATATGGTATAAAGGTGCTGCCTATAACATACAAAAGCGGTAACTATATCTACCTTGAATCATACAGCGGAACCGATGCTGATATTGATAATCTTTTAAGAAGCGGATATGGGTATTCTACAACGCATCCGGATGAAGCAGTTTTTAAAAATGCTTTTCAAAATGAGATTATGCAGGGTAATCAGGTATTATGTATACCAATTTCATCAAGACTGTCTTTAGCATACAAAGCAGCAATGGATGCTGCAGTAAAACTCGATAATTCAAATATAGCGGTATTTGACAGTCTTCAGACAGCAGGCGGGCTTCATCTTTTAGTAAAGTATGCTAAATTAATGGCTAATGATGGAAGCTCATTAAGTGAGATATATATGGCTTTACCCAAACTGAACAGCAGGATAAGCACATTTTTCTCAGTAAATGACATGTTCAGTTTACGTAAAAGCGGAAGAATCGGAATTGTAAGAATGAATGTCAGCACTATTATGAATTTAAGGCCGATCCTTGCTTTAAAAGACGGGACTATAGTATCAGAAGAGACGGCAAGAGGCACAATGGATGTTATAAGGAAGCTGTCAGACAGGATGCCTGATAATACCAAAGAAGCAGTTATAAACTATATAGAGAATACTGATACAGCTATAGGAGTATACAATGCATTGAAAACGAAAGCGCCATATCTTCCAATAAGGCTTCGAAAATCAGGGCCTGTACTAGCAATACATGTTGGATTAGGGTTTGTAAGCGTTTCATATATAACGGAATGAATTACAAATTCGTTTGAAAAGTTTATCTGATTAGAAAACGGTGCTGCTCATATGAACAACACCGTTTTCCTAGATATTTACAACAGTACTTACAGAACATTTGCATACTGGCTATAATTTATTTCTCCACAGCAGCCCTCTGAGAGTTTATAGCCTTTATTATTGCGGGATCCATCTTTGGTTTTCTATCATATGTATACAGGCCGTTCTGTTCCTGTTCTACGTCTGTTAACTGAGTATAGCAGAATGCTCCTATGTTTGGATTGTTTAAAAGCACTTCTGTAAGTCCTCTGTATCTTTCAATTACTTCATCAAGGCTCTTCGGACGTTCTCCGTATCCCCAGCCTGAAGTATCTGTTTCTGACCACCATATGCCTCCGTATTCAGATATAAACACAGGAGAGCAATTGTCGTCAACGTAACCGTCATAGTTTTTCTTCTGTTTGTCAAGCGTGTCATATCTTTCCTTAAAGGTCACAGGATTCTGGTCATAATCATGCTTGTCTCTTAAATCAGACGCTCCATCCACATGAAACCATCCTGAAGTATCAATGACAGGTCTTGTTGAATCAAAAGCTCTGGTCATGTTTGCGACATATTTTATTATATTTACATTCTGGTCTTTCTGAGTTTCATTAAACGGACACCATCCAATGATTGATGGGTGATTATAGTCTCTTTCCATAATCTCCAGCCATTCAGGAACGAATCTCTCCCATGATTTGTCTTTAGATATGTCCAGTCCCCAGTTAGCATGTTCTTCCCATACAAGGTATCCCATCACATCGCAGTGATACAGAAATCTCGGTTCGAACACCTTCTGATGAAGCCTTGCACCGTTAAAGCCCATATCCATTGATCTTTTTATGTCGTTAATAAGTTCCTGGTCTGTCGGTGCTGTATATATGCCGTCGGGATAAAATCCCTGGTCAAGAATCAGCCTCTGATATACTGCTATGTTGTTAAGATAGAATTTATTATCATGATAATAGATGCTTCTCATTCCGAAGTAACTCGTTACCTTATCATCACCGAGTTCCAGTACCAGGTCATAAAGGTCTGGAGTTTCGCATGACCACAGATGAAGCTCGTCCAGTTCCATATTGAATCTTGCATGCTTTCCTTCAACTACTGCATTGAAGGAACCTGTTTTTTTACCCTGAAAATATGAAGTTGCTTTTATTTGCATACCATTTGCATTTCTGCATAATACATCAAAATATATACTCGATGTGTTTATATCCGCAGTGCATTTAAATGATGCGATATTTGAAGATGCGACATTTTCCAGCCATACTGTCTGCCATATTCCAGTAGTCCTTGTGTAGCTGCATCCCTTGGACAAATACCCGGTGCATTGCTTTCCTCCAGGCTGACTCAAAGTCCTTAAAAGATCAGTAGCGCAAACAGTTATCTGATTGTCACCTTCTCTGAGCTTTTCTGTTATATCGAAACTGAATGATGAATATCCGCCTATATGAGTCCCGACAGATTCACCGTTTATCCAAACTTCTGTATGGTAGTCACATGCATCGATGTGAAGAAAAGTTCTTCTTCCATTGCTTAGCCAGTCATTCTTAACTGTGACTGTCCGTTTGTACCATACACATTCCATAAAATCTTTGTTATTTACTCCAGAGAGTGAGCTTTCAGGGCAGAAAGGTACGAGTATGGATGATGAAAGATTCACATCCTTGAATAGTCCTCTTTCTTTACCGCTTTTTCCATGATCAATTTCGAACTGCCACTGGCCGTTTAGGTTAATCCATGAATTTCTATGCATCTGAGGTCTTGGATGTTCGAGACGGGGTATATTAATCATTTTCTGACTCCTTAAGCTTCATGCATGCAGTTTACATCCAGTATTCATTCCTTTCAATGCATTATACTTTTGCCAATTGACATATCCTACTGTTTTGCTATCATATAGTATGTGAGAGGATTGAAATGATAATACAAAATATTAGGCATGAGTGGCCGGAAAAAGCAGGATTTGTACTTGATAGGCCTAATGGTCCATCAGAATATATATTTCTTCATTATTTTAATTCTGTTGACCTATTATGTAATAATGAGGTTGTACGAACTAAACCTCATGCATGTATTGTAATTTCTGCAAATAAGCATCAGTGGTTTAGAAGCGAGCAGAAACTTGTTCATGACTGGTTTCATTTTACAGGGGAAATTACTGAAAATATGGGAAAGTATAATATTTTGCCAGATAAGGTATATTATCCATATGACAGTCTGGAAATAACCAGTACGGTCAGAAAAATGGAATCGGAATTTTTCACCGATTCCGAATACTCGAAAAGACTCTGTGAACTGTATATTGAGCAGATCTTTATTATTATGGCAAGATCTGATGATCCGCAGCTATCTGCTTTAAATGTTAAGAAACCCCTATCTGAGAAGGTAGAACAGGTAAGAAAAAAAATGTTTTCTGCTCCATGGGAAGAGTGGCCTGTTGAAAAGATGGCAAAACTTGCAGGACTGAGCGAATCGCGTTTCTATACAGTGTACAGATCCTTGTATAAAATAACACCTAACAGGGACTTAATCTTTGCCCGTATAGAGAAAGCTAAGAATATCCTTCAGACGGAAGGCTATTCTGTTAATGAAGCATCCGAAGCTTTGGGATACAATAGCGTTTATCACTTCATAAGACAATTTAAATCAGTTACCGGAACTACTCCAGGACGGATAAAGAAGTAAAACAAATAAAATATGATAAGTATGAAGAAGAATAAAAATATTTTATAATACAATTGTATTAATAATATATTATAATTAGTTCTGCTAAATTGTTACGATGGAAGGTATGGCTTGAAACATTATTCAAAAGCATTTACAACAATATTGACAATAGCTGTAGTCTTCATATTATGGCTGACACTTGCATACGAGCATTCTAATATGACTATCACAAGCACTCCCTTAAAACTTTTCCCAAAAATGCAGGTGATTGAAGGTGTTGATGAGTCAGACTACAGAGCACAGATAATACTTAATGATGATTTTAAAGAGCCGATGGCTCTGTTATTCAAAACCAGCCATTTAAGGTTTAGTATATATCTTGATGACGAGAAAATATATTCATTCGGATATGAAGAGAATGCTGTACCATTTTTAAAGTCACCAGGAACATCATATCATATGGTCAGAATACCTGCACACAGCGCAAGTAAGCTGATGGTTATAGATTTTCATACCCCATACTCTAATTATTCCGGATATATCCCGTACATGCAATATGGTACTGAAGGAGAATGTATAGCAGATTATCAGGGCAGGTCAATTTATTCATTATTCAGTATCCTGATTATTTTAATCGGCGGACTTGCAACAATGATGCTGTATTTTTTTACAAAGAACAAAAAGAATGCAATGTCCAAATCATTTCTGTATATAAGCAGTTTTGCGTTTTTTGTGTCCATATGGCTGCTTTTCCATAGTGACTCAGCCCAGTTGCTGTTTGGTTATCCTCAGGTTATGTACTATTTAGACCTTATTAGTCTTATCCTCTTTCCGATACCTTTAAACATATACATATATAATATTTCCAAAAACGATAATAAAAAACCTATAACTTACTTCTGCTATGCTTACCTTGTTGTATTGGTTTTGAACATTCTGCTTCAATTATCCGGTCTGGTGGATATGTTCCAGCTTGTGCTTCTTACTCATTCGCTTATGACAATAAATATAGTGTTCATTATATATCTTATATACATCGAACTGCGTGTGGAAAAGAACCAGGATATGAGAAAATTCCTTATACCTCTCGGATTCGTGATAATAGGTGGAGCAATTGAGATGATTCTATACTACAGTTCGAGCATGACAAAGACTTCAAGCGCATTGCGTCTGGCAGTTATCGCATTCCTGGTAATGATAATATCTAATGCCATACGGAGTTACTACAACAGTGTGCTTGATCTGAAACAGGCTGAGTATTTTGAGAAACTTGCAAATACCGACATACTTACTGATATAGGAAACAGAAATAAATATGAACAGGCATTATCTTCCCATAAACCTGAGGAACCTCTTATGGCGGTATTGTTTGACTTGAATTCGCTTAAATATATCAATGATAATTACGGGCACATTGTAGGGGACAGCGCAATTAAAAAGTGTTCGGAATGCATAAAAGAAGCATTTTCGTATAAGGGCGAATGTTTCAGGATAGGAGGAGACGAATTCGCTGTTCTTGCAAAAACAGATGACCCTCTTGAGAAAGAATGCAGTACTTTTGAAAGGCTTGTTAACGGTTGGAATAAGAAATTGAATTTTTCATTTTCAGTCGCTTATGGCGTAGCCAAATTTAATACCTTAGTGGATAAATCTGCTTATGATACAGTAAAAAGAGCAGATTTTGCAATGTATCACATGAAGGAAGAACAAAAGCGCAAAATGATGATGTGATTATTGCATAGACAACTTTTTTAATGGCATATCAAACTGATATGCTTTTTTACTGTTGACAAATATGATACAAGATATACAATACATATGAACAAGTATTCATATGTAAAGGAGAACACATGGAAGACCAATTTGAAAACTGCGAATATATACATATACATGAGGAAACAGTAAATACTGTTAAGAAGAGCATTCCTTCGGAAAACAAACTGTATGACCTTTCTGATCTTTTTAAGATTTTCGGGGATAAGACTAGGATAAAGATACTATATGCTTTATCATATGCGGAAATGTGCGTGTGTGATATAGCGCGACTGACCGAAATGACCCAATCAGCTATATCACATCAGCTGAAGATACTGAAATCGAGCAAACTCGTTAAGTACAGAAAAGAAGGTAAATCCATATTCTATTCTCTGGCAGACGGTCATGTTGAGACCATATTGAAACAAGGAAGAGAACACATAGAGGAATAGTTATGAAACGAGTTTACAGAATAGACAAACTGGATTGTCCAGCTTGTGCAGATAAGATAGAGAGGAAAGTGTTTAAAATAAAAGGCATAAAGGAAGTTAATATTAATTATCTGATGAAAAAGGCCACAATAGAGACAGATAGTGCTGATAATGAAGAGATTTTCGACAATGCAGAAAAGATAATCAGACTTTATGCTGGTGATATTGAGAAAGAATGAGCAGACTTAATAAAAAACAGAAGAAGACCATATTCCGAATAGCAGTTTCCACAGCTCTTCTTGTATCAGCTTTACTGATAAGAAACGATGTAATTAACCTAGGATTTTTTATAGCTTCCTATTTGGTAATAGGGTATGAGGTTCTAATAAAATCTTTCAAGAATATTCTTCACGGTGAAGTGTTTGATGAGAATTTTCTTATGAGCATAGCGACACTGGGAGCATTTGCGATAAGAGAATATCCTGAAGCAGTTGCTGTAATGCTGTTTTATGAAACAGGTGAGTTCTTTCAAGAATATGCTGTAGAGAAGTCCAGAAAATCCATTACGGATCTAATGGATATAAAACCTGATCATGCAAATCTCATAATTGGAAATGAAATTAAAACGGTAGATCCCGAATCAGTTAAGATTGGTGATATCATAATTATCAAACCAGGTGAAAGAGTACCTCTTGATGGTGTGGTTATTGAAGGAGAGTCAGCTCTTGACATGTCTTCATTAACAGGAGAATCAATGCCTTTCGATGTTAAAATAAATGACACAGTTCTAAGCGGGAGCATAAATACCTACGGATTGCTCAAACTTCATGTTGAAAAACCATACAGTGAATCAACAGTATCCAAGATATTGGAACTGATAGAAAATAATTCATCCAAAAAAGCAAAAACAGAGAGAATTATAACCAGGTTTTCACGTTTCTACACGCCTGTAGTAGTAATAAGCGCACTGATTCTGGCTATTGTGCCACCTCTTCTTTTGGGGTATCCATGGCAAGACTGGATATACAGGGCGCTTGTATTTTTAGTCGTATCCTGTCCCTGCGCGCTTGTTCTTTCAGTGCCTTTGAGTTTCTTTTGCGCATTGGGGTCAGCTTCAAAAAACGGGATTTTGGTAAAAGGCGGGAATTATCTGGAAGCACTTGCTAAAACGCAAGCTGTAGTGTTTGACAAAACAGGCACTCTGACTAAAGGCATATTTAAAGTAACTGCTGTCCATCCAAAGAAAATGAGCACTTCTGAACTTCTGGAGGTCGCAGCTATTGCAGAAAGCTATTCTGACCATCCGATTTCCAAATCACTTAAAGAAGAATATATGGAACAGATTGAGAAAAGCAGGATAAGTGAAATAAAGGAAATAGCTGGACATGGTATAAAAGCAGTGATAGATGGCAAAAAAGTAAGCGTAGGCAATGAGAAGCTTATGGACATGGATTCTGTAGAATGGCATCAGTGTGATCTTGCAGGAACCATAGTGCATGTTGCTGTTGAAAATGAGTACATGGGCCATATTATAATATCAGATGAGATAAAAAAAGATGCTGCTCAAAGCGTTAATGAGCTTAAAAGAATTGGAATTACTGACATATCCATGCTTACAGGAGACAGTAAAACTGCTGCTTATGACATAGCAAAACAGGCGGGAATAGAAGATATCGCATATTCACTCCTCCCTCATGAAAAAGCGGAATATGTGCAAAGGAGGCTGAAATCCGTAAAAGACAATGGCAAACTTGTTTTTGTTGGAGATGGCATAAATGATGCACCTGTACTTGCAGGAGCAGATATAGGGATATCTATGGGTCTTTTAGGGTCACAGTCTGCAATTGAGGCTTCAGATGTAGTTATAATGGATGATCTTCCATCAAAGGTGCCCCTTCTTATACGTCTTTCAAAAAAAACCATGAGAATCGCTAAACAGAATATGGCTTTTGCGATTTCTGTCAAGCTAATAGTCCTTGTAGCCGGAGCATTAGGTATGGCGTCATTATGGATAGCGGTATTTGCTGATGTGGGTGTTTCAGTTCTTGCAGTACTGAATGCAATGAGGCTGCTTAAGAAAAAGATATAGTTTTTTACAATTCATAAATGCTATATGTATACTTATTAATTGATTAAATCCCCTTGAAAAGATATAATCATACAATACGGGCTCGTTTATTTTGAACAGGGGGTTTTAAATGAATGATATGACCTTAAAGAACGTGGAACGATTTGACATGGTCGAAGATATCCGCGTAGTAAAATGGCATCTGAGGCTTTTAACATGGATAATAAGTTTTCCGACTGTCTGGCTGCAAAGAACAAAGATAAGAAAACAGGGAATGGAAGGCATAAAAGGTGCCTGCCTTATGCTGTGCAATCACAATGCTTTTCTTGATTTCATGGTAGCTACCGCAGCAATATTCCCAAGAAGAGCCAACTATGTAGTAGCAATAGACGGATTCATTAAACGTGAACAGCTCCTTCGTAATGTAGGCTGTATCTGCAAAAGAAAATTCACCAACGACCCTGTACTAATCAGGCACTTAATAAGAGTTGCAAAAAAAGGCGAGATAATTGCTCTGTATCCAGAGGCAAGATATTCACTTTGCGGCACAAATGCGATTTTACCGCAGTCACTTGCAAAACTTGTAAAGCATCTTCATGTTCCTGTTGCAACATTCCTTACAAAAGGACATCATATAAACTCACCTTTTTGGAATCTCGAAAAAAGAGGTAACCATACTGAAGCTGACCTGAAACTGATTATGACAAAAGATGATGTTGAAAAAATGAGCGTTGAGGAAATAAATGAG
>JBAZFL010000062.1:0-8989 GCA_041653455.1 Clostridia bacterium | reverse complement strand
TAACCATAGGGGTATATACAGTTCCCTGTGAGTAATAGAAATACCCTCTTGTGTCAAGATAGAATGTCGTACCTGCTGATGGGCTTCTGCCAAAAGTGGTACCTGTTGAAGTCAGATACCTGCCTCCGCTGCTTCTTATCGTAATGCCTGTTCCTGATTGTATTGCTGTCAATATAGCCGTGGTGCCTGTTAGATTTGTCGATGTTGTAATTGTCCCATTTGCTTGTACTGATACATTTGCAAGTGTGTAATATGAAAAACTGTAATTATTTATCCTTAATGCGTAATATGTTGTTCCTGTTCTGAAAACCAGTACTTTATTACTGCCAGCAGAAGTAGTTGGTACCAGTGTCCCAACTCCTCCGCTGTATGTATAATCATATAGCCTTGATGAATATGTCCCTGTATTTGTAGTCATACTGATACTGCTTGTAGAAGCACGATAAGGAAAATTATATGTTGAATAACTTATCTGACTTGTCCCGCTTAATCCCCATGTGCCGCTTGATGTTGTCGCAGAAGTAATGCTTCCGCCAGCAATTGAAGATATATATCTTCCGCCATTGCTCAAAGTCCAGCCGCCGACATTTTCTGTAGCTGTCCACAAACATCCTGTATCCTGATAGGTAACAGAAGTGAAGTTAACAAGAGTAATCGTGCCAGAATTATTCTTAACTGCAGAATAGTTTGCTCCGCTATATCTTGCCAGTGCTAAATACTGTGTACCCGAAACAGGTGTTGCAACCGGATTGCCATCTGTATCACATAAAATTACAGGATATCCTGATGTAGAAAAAGAGTAACTTAATCCTGATGCGATATATCTGTCAGCTGTTTTAGCTGTATCCGCAATAGTCAGCCTCGATG
Organism: Clostridia bacterium; assembly: GCA_041653455.1. Taxonomy (GTDB): domain Bacteria; phylum Bacillota; class Clostridia; order DUPQ01; family DUPQ01; genus DUPQ01. The sequence goes on along the minus strand of JBAZFL010000062.1, from coordinate 8,122 downwards.
TATCACCAGTGAACGTAATTCCTCTGGTGTTAACTGCAACAAGCCCATTCAAACGGTTATTTATAAAATTCCATACCCCGTTATTATTTGTTATTCTCCATATCATAGGGTCTGAACTTAAATCCATACCTCCAGTGGAAGTATCATATATGACTGTGAATCCTCCTCCTGTTATATATGAGAACAGCTGCATATACTGAGTAGTTGATACAGGATCATATGTTGCTGAATAGAAGTCATAATACTGCTGCTTCCATATGAATTGCAGTATTTCATTACGTTCAGTCTCTGTTAAAGTCTCTTTTATATATTCAGTAATATTCCTTGCTTCAAGGCTTAAACCGCTATCTGATATGCCAAGTGATGTGTATCCTTCCGCATCCCTTCCTGCAATTATGAAATCACCATCTTTTAGACTGTCATCTGCAGCATTTGTAACCCTGCTTACAACATATGTCGGTTTGAATCTGTATATATAAGTATGTGTCGCTGAAGAACGGTCAGTAGTAAGGGAAAAAGCATCTGTCAGCATATCATAGGTAAGATAATACTTATCTATCCCATCTGTATAAAACATATATTTTGAGATTGCATCATAATACCACTGGGTTGACGGCTGAGTACTGACATTTACATCTATACTTGTAATACTGACATTTGAACCAGAAGAAGTCAGCCAGTCTTTGATAGCATTTGTGGAATAGTAATCCTGGTAAAAGAATAATGATTTATTACTGCTGGTCTGGTACCAGTCTGCTTCAACAGGAACCATTATTAGCATGTCAGTACTGCTTTCTTCAACGATCTGTCCAAATTCATCCAAGATATTGCTGTTGTTAATCGCTGATGCCTGAGAGGTTACATTCGTACCAGTTAGAACTTTGCTGCTTAATTCATCAAGTGTCTCACTTAAAGCATAATAACTGAAAGTAGTATCCAGATTATCCACTTTAGCTGTAATCATGTAATGCATATCAGAATCAAGGTTATCACCAATTTCACTGATTTCAGTAATTATTACATTGGTTGTATACCCCGATGCTTCATAAAGATATGGAAGAGTATACTCAGATGGTGCAGCAGATGATGTGTTATTTAAGGCTAATGCGAAAACTCCTGGTGATGGGGTTTTCCATACATAATATTCAAATGGGGATCTCCTTCCCATTATATAGAAAGAGTTGCCTATATAATTCCCGCTGCCGTCAGTACGGTATAAATTACCAGGGGAAAGCGACAATGTCGTAGCTCCTAGTCCTATACCTGTAGGTGATGCTGAATCATCATTATTCTCAAGGCTTGCATTAGTGCTTGTCCTGTCCAGATTAACATTAGAAGTTGCAACCATAACAAGAGTACGTGATGACGGATTATTTGAGGCTCCTATATACATATTCGTGACATCATTTCTAAACTGATAACCGCATTCATATACAGTAGTAGCATCCATCATCCTTGTGTCTAGTCTCCATCTGTAATATGTTAGGTTTGAAGTAGTTGTAAATGTGTTGTTTATAGAATCATAGGTTGAAGTTGGAGCAATATTCAATGATTCTATTGGAGATTGGTCAACAGTACCGAATGAACCAAGTATGTAGGGTGCAGTAGTTGCCATATCTGTCAAAGGAGCGGTCAAAAGGAAGTAGAACTTGTTTTCCCCAACATAAACCTCATCAATATATGTAGCATCGGTATATGACATAGCTTGAACAGGAACAACATCAGAATACTCATATTCGTATGCTACTTTATATAGCCTTAAATCATAATCCAAGCTTGCATCCTCTGGATCTGATGTAATCTCAAAACCAGTTCCGTTATATGCAACATAATACAAAACATCAGATGAAGAGTAATAGAGCCTTCCTGATACTGCATCATACATCCACTGGACTTCAGTTGCAGATAAAGCAAGCTGTGTATCGGATAAGTTTGAAAGATATGAACTGTATTTAATATTCTGTAATGAAGGTGTAGATGATGTAGCATTTACTCTCCATTTATATCCTTCATTAGCAGCTCCGTCCAAAAGCAGCTGAAGCTGCGCAGATGAAGCAGTTCCGTTTACATACTGCGTTATATCAGCCATACCTAAAGTGTTTGCCGCTGTCATTGTTACAGCCTGGTACGTTGTTCCTGTGTTGACAGCAATCATATACTGCCCCTGCTGTACAATAGAACTATCTGATGTTACAAGCTTAGCGCCCTGGTAGGTGTTATAATCCGGTTCAGTATCATCTGGTACAAGTTTATATATATAAACAGTGTATGGATTGGGAGCCAATGTGAATCCTGAACCTCCAGGGTTATAAATATATGTCAGATAATTGGAAATTATACCTAAAGTTCCTCCTGAACCTGCGTTCTGCGTATATGTCCAGATATTCTGCTGCTGTGTTAAAGCTAAAGAGCTCCCTGAATATCCTAAATAATATGTCCCGCTCAGTTTTTCACGGAAAGCCACTGAACCTGATGACACGCTAGGAGCATTCCAGATATACCTTTTTAATGCCTGATATTCGTTTATATTCCAATTCGGAGGTATAGATGATAATGAAAGATCTGATGAGAAAGAACCATCAACAACCAAAGTACCTCCTACACCCTCTGTAGTGCCTGTGCCAATAAGGTAATTACTCCCACCATACTGGGCTACAATAATATAATCATCATTAACGGTTATATCTGACACATTATCCACCAGTTCCAAATTAAAACCGTTGGATATCTGATAAATCTCAATTGTCGTATTGTTTGTAGTGGAAAAATAGAAAGACGATGTGCTTGTATTGTAATTAAGATAGTATCTGGTTGTAACATAGCCTGCTCCAACCTGTTCTGTTATTGTATATGTGAATGTACTGTTAAGCACGCTGGCTCTGAAGGTAGCAGCAATATTTGAGTCGTTAGTAAGAGATAAGTCCAGTGATGAAGATTGATCAACTGAAAGATACTCCGCTTTAAAACGAGTGTTCTGGAAAGTAGGTGTCTGTGTATCTGATGCTGTCTGCCATATGCAGCTTGTATAAATTCCTTCTGTGCTTGTTCCGTTAATATAATCAGTTACTTCAACTTTTTCAGAATCATCAAAAACATATTCGATTGTACCGTCTTCACCGATTACTGCGATTATCTTTACTGCATAATACCTAAACTTTGCCTGTGCATTATCAAAAACTTTTGCAACAATAATATATTTACCTTTATCAAGTATGCTGCTTGATGCCGACAATGGGCTTATGCCTGCATATCTAGTTTCATTTGATGATGCTCCAGTTGATACCAGACTGCCTCCGCCCTGTGGTGTTTCGCTGTATCTGTATTCATCTGAGCAGTACAGAACTGATTGTGTAACATTAAATCCAGCTTCATTGAGAAGATATACATTTCCTCTTCCTTGCCATATTGAGTTTACTGTATCGTTTTCTTGTGACAGAATAAAACGGAATATTCCTTGAGAGAAATGATTAATATTCTGTAATCCCTGTACAGTAGTACTTATACCGCTCCATATATTGCTCTGTCCGGGTATCGGAGTCAGAGTATATTCATATACATCAGGTTGAATTGCAGCTAAATCATATATTGAGTCTGCAAACAGAGGCAGGGATACAAACCCCATTCCTGTTCCTGTACCGACAAGTTCTGAAAATTGTACTCCGTTAATCACAGCTCTTTCATCGATATAACCTACTGTTGTAAAACGTGAATAAGTGTTAATATCCGCACCATTAATTTTTATTACGCCTTCTCCAGCTACAGTTATATTTTCAGCTGTTCCGTCAATATGACCTGCAAATAAACCTATATGCCTCTTATCTGTCTGAGCTTCTGTGTCTGCAAAAATATGTCTTGGAACACTATTCATAATCGTGCTCCATATTGCATCAAATGCAGCTTTGATGGTATTTGGCTGAGTTTCCGTACAATCTATCGTTACATTATACAGAATCACATCATGCACATATGAACGGCTGACTATGGTACCTTCATCAATTACAGGATTACCGAATTCGTCGACAGTAGCACCATATTCCCTGCTTATACAACTGATGAACCCTACATCAATCTGGTCATTCGGAGCTTTAACTGTTACATTGGAAACAATCTGAGGCGCAGGCAGCAGTGAACTTACCGGAATATAGTAATCGTTGGCTGATGTAGTGATTATCTGGGGATTGGAAGAAATTGCAGGATAAGTTGAGTAATAAAAAGCAGGTACCTTGACATATTCACCTGTAGATGCAGTACCTGCTGACAAGGTTACAAGCTCTCCGTCTATATACACATCCGTTCCCTCAACTTGCAGATCCACAGATGCGCCTGCACTCATATATATGTATTGAGATTCACTTACCAGATAAGCATATAACAGGCCTGTAAGATCATCTATAAAAGGATAGTCGTTGTTACCAACAGGATTTTGTGTTATCCCAGAAAGGTCCAACACCTGCGGGGTAGGCTGTTCAGTAAAATTAAATGCAAAATAGAACTTATCTGCCCCACCATAAACTGCTTTTGCATCCAAAAGCCTTCCGTCATTATTAAGGACAATAAGATTGTTCATCCTCTGGCTGTTGTTAATAATGAAAGGGTTTTCAGGGGTAGTTCCATATCCGTTTTCCACACTGCGGTATTCATCATCCAGAGCACCGAATGCATCCAGTCTTATGACCCCATTTATCTGGATGAGCGCGCTGTATTTGCCATAATATTCATAATAAGCATATGCGCTAATAGCTAGAAGAAGGACAGCTAATATAATACTGATTGTTATAATACTGCGTTTTTTCCTCATAGCAGCCCTTCCTTTCTGTTATTCAGCGAAATATGTATCCTGTTAAAACCTGAATCAGCAGCCTTATATGGTATGCTTCTGAAATTGCATGTAAATGCGTATATATTATCAGTTACAATCTGAACAGCATTAAGTGATATGTTGTTGTCCTCTATTGTCTGTCTGATATATGTAGCATCACTGTTTATTTTTACAAATAGGACAAGCCTGCATTGAGTACCTTCTGCAGTAGTATATGTGTACTGCTGCTCATTCAGATCTAATAATGATATATTCAAATGGTCATCATCCATATAGTCCGCAGGAGCGCCAGAAGGAGCTTCGGTGGGAAACGGAGGAAGGAAAAGCTGTACATACTGCACAGACTGGACTTGAGTAATTGAACTTGTTGAAGCAGGGTCTATATTTGCATCAGGTGCTATAGCATATGATAAATTAGTATATAGCACTTTATCATTTGGCTCCAGTCCATTCATGCCAGAGGTAAGCATCATCGCAATATCCGCTTCAAGATATCCATTTAGATAGTTGCTGTCTGGATATGTGAGAATGAGCATATAGTAGTTGGTGAAAGGCACTGTCGGATAAAAGACTCCGCCCCATTCGACAAATGTAGTCGTAATGTCGCTGTCTGCAACCACAGTATCCAAAGCTTCATTCAATCCCGACTGAACAAAGTATCCTATACTGCTATTGTATTCGTATAAATCAACATCTATTTCATAATGGACATCGGTGTATATTGTTACATTCTGAGTAGTTGGGAAATAGAACCAGGCTAAACTTGCAGTTATGAGTATAGCAACCATAATTACTATACTCAGAGCAGTTAACAGTATCCCTTTTCTCTTTTTCAAGAATTCTCTCATTGACCGCCTCCTGTATACGGATACATTAAGCACCCTGCTATAGTAAGCGAACAGTCCATCTCGATATTCTGATTAGCTCCAGTGTCCATGTACCATATAGGAACAATTACCAGAAGATCAGCTACACCATTAGTTACTGGAGGATATGCGACATTGCTAGGAATAGTAAATTGAAGCTCAACCTCCAGGCCATTAATTTCAGTATATATATAATCTACACCTGTGTTATATAAACCGTTACTTGAATCATAAAAAGCATTTCCTTCAATATCGTATGGATAAAGCTCATAATAGTAACCATCTTCTTCATTTCCAAATTCCTCAAGAACAGCTAGAATCAATGTGTCAGCTTCAATACGGCAGTTGCTTACAAATGATATTGAATCAGCTTCCGGACCTTCAGCTTGAGCGACCATTCCTGCAAGCTCCATCATGAAATTCTGCGTTGATGCAATATCAATATCCTTTACTATAAAAGTATAGTAAAGCAGATCACCAGGTATGAATCTCTCGGTAAATTCACCATTAATAACTTCAAACTGAAGATCCGCATCAAAATGCCCTTCGTTCTTGAATGATGCTATATTATTCGCTTCACCTTGGGTAATAGAATAAATATTTGATGCTGACATATATGAGGATCTGTCTTCTTTAAACCATGCAGTGGAGATATTTCCAAACCAGAAAAGACATGCGACAATAAGCACAATAAGTGCTGATAATGAGAATATTCCTTTTTTTATTAGGTTACTCGACACTTATTTCCTCCTTTTTGGCTATATCCTTATTGTTCATTATTTCCGTTTCATATTTCTCTTTTATTTTCTTTTCCTGTATAAGCATAACCATTCGTATAATTTGTATCACTATTACAATAATTAAAGGAATTATTACAAATGTAAAAAATCCCGATTGGGTCCTCATCATGTTTATGTGTGCTCCAAGCCCAATTATAGGTAATCTGCTTAATGCAATAACACTATTTTTATCGACATAAAATACGCCTCTGCCTTCTGTTCCCGAAACAGCATAATACTCATCGTCCACCCTTTCAACCTGTCTTGCAGCATACTGTATACCTGAAGAGTTCTTAACAGCAATTATTACATAATCACCATTTTTAACTTCCTCATATTTAATATCGGATACCAATGCGCTGCCTTTAAGAACCTTAGGAGAAAGTTCAGAATCATTAACGCTTATAAGTAAATAATTTCCGAATTTTGGGCAAGCATACTGCTTGTCGAAACTTAAAATCATTGCAGTAGTTATTAATGCAGATGCTACAAATAATGTTGCTAGTAATACATATATAATTTTAAAAATTTTCCTTCTCTTCATGTATTAATCTCCTAAAGCAGGATCCACAAGCGTGAACTCTATTTCAAAGGAAAAACCCCCACCGGCAAGGCTTCTTATAGCAAAAGCATTCTCTCCCTCAAACCAGACCCTTACAGTAATTTCCTTCACGCTAATTATACCATTATCAGCACATATAAGATTAAAAGGTAATGATCCTGGCTGCTGATTTTCATATGTTCCCATAGCGACTGAAGGATCTGTCGCGTTTTTATTATGAGCATCAAAAGCTGGCAGAGCCTGTCCTTCTGTATCAAAAGCGTCTGCTGCATATCTGTATATTGAAGTCGTCTCATTAAGAAAATCATCAGTCACAGTAATTGATATTCTCGCAGCCTTATAAAGCTGGTTAGATGTCAACCCTGCTATTGTCACCTGGCTCACATAACAGTCTATTGACGTGATGTCATCATATCTTTCTGTTGTTGCTGCTATATATACTTTTTTTTCAAGATAATATGCTAAATCTATTTGTTCGACAAACTCATATGTGGACTGGCTTGCCGTATCTTCTACTGCAGTGCCGTCAGAAATAACTTTCTTGGCATACCAGAAATTTATACCATCTGATGATGAAGCAGGTCTTAGTACAACATTCTGACCATAATCGTATGCATTTGAAAAACCAAGTTCAATAAGGTCCTCCATCGGGAAAGTCTGGCTCTGTGAAAGCCTTTCATCCTCACTTCCGGAAATGTATATATTCAGAGGAACTATCGCGCTTAGTTCAATACCATTGGACTGAGTTTTCATGCTCTGAGAAAACCATGCATCAGAGAACCACCAATAAGAAACAACAGCGACAGCAGCAAGTCCAAATAGTAACCTGATCCCTGCTGATATCAATTTCTTTTTCATGGTTTCTCCTCCTAACAAAAAAAATTAAAGGTAGCCTGTGCAAATAAATCATTGCAACTGGCTGCCTTTTTATCTCATTTACGGCCCTATAGTTTTGCGTCACACCCTTTCGGGTATTTTGCCTTTTTTGTAAATCTCATATTATCATAGTATGCAAATTTTGTAAATAAAAATTTTCCCATGACTTAATACATCTATTTACAAATGCAATATGACGCTTTTACTTCTTCGTTATGCT
>JBAZFL010000061.1:0-9181 GCA_041653455.1 Clostridia bacterium | reverse complement strand
TATATTGCTGAATCCGTATCAGTAGTTGCAAGTAATGCCTTGTCATATGATATTACAGTTGCGCTTACCTGCCTGTTCATTGGTAAGAGTTCAGCAGATGCTTCGAGATTATCAAGGTAAGTAACTGTAGTTGAAATATATTCTGCAAAATCAGAAAATTTAGTTTCAACATCAGATTCTTTATATTTTTTTGTATAGCGTCTAATTTCACGCATTAAAGACACATCTGTTTTTGCATCATTGGTTTCCATATTTTCATCGATTAAAAATACAAAATCTGTATCAGCATACTCCATTATGACTTCTTTGCTGTCATAATTCAAAGTGTTAACAACTTTTCCGTTTACATATGCTCTAAGATCAGTTTCTTTTCTGTTATTGCAGGTAATGTTTGCGGTATTGAGTAATATTTTTCCCATTTTTCCACCCTTTTTGTGTTTTGCTCAAAATAAATTTTAACATTCATGATGTTAAAAATCAATGTTTATTACTATTCATGTATGTACTATTAACAATATTAAAAAAATCATTGAGGTCATTTCTATTCGTTTTATCTGTATTTAATATTATATCGCCAATTTTAATATACTCATTCATGGTCATTTGCATATTGATTCTGTCTTCTGCTTGCTGTTCATCAATTCCGTATCTTTCTAGTAAACGTAACTTCTGAGTTATAGTGCTTGCTGTAGTTACTATGATTATATCACATAAATCAATGAATCCCTTTTCAACAGGGATGGGTACATCTAACACAATATTTTTATCTTTATTATTATTTAAAAAATCATAAATTTCAATAATTACATATTTATGAGTTATTGTATTTAAAATTGCAACCATTTCTTTATTTTTTAATACTTTGTTAAGTATTACTTTTTTGTCGAGTGAACCAAAGTGATTAAATATTTCCTGTCGCAATAATTGGTTTGAGTCGAAAAGCTGTTTATAAACAATATCAGCATCAAATACAACAAAGCCGTTTTGGGAAAATATATATGATAAAGAACTTTTTCCTGTTGCAATCTGCCCAGTTATTCCAATAACCATGATTGATTATCCTTTCAATAATGAATCCTGCACGGATATGTCAATATCAAGAGGGACTAAAAGATTGAAATCCATCTCCATTGAATTTTTCAATACTTGCTTTACCTGGTCAATTTCCTTCTGATCTGTTTCTACAACAAGCTCATCATGAACTTGCAGTATGAGTCTGGATTTTAATTTCATTTCTTTCAACTGTTTATATGTTCTAATCATCGCAATCTTAATTATATCTGCGGCGCTTCCTTGTATAGGAGCATTAAGAGCTACCCTCTTACCAAATTCTCTTACTGCAAATTTTGGAGAACTAAGTTCTGGAAGATACCTTCTTCTTCCATAAATTGTTGTCACATAACCATTTTCAATCGCTGTTTTAACGATTCTATTCATATATTCTTTAACGCCTGAATAATAATTGAGATAATCTTCAATATACTTACCTGCCTTTTTAACTGAAACATTGATATCTTGAGATAGGCTATAATCGGAAATACCATATATGATCCCAAAATTCACAGCTTTTGCAGCATATCTTTGCTCTTTAGTAACTTCTTCTTTTGATAAACCAAAAACTTTTGCTGCTGTTGCTGTATGTATATCCTCATGATTAAGGAATGCATTTATCATATTTTCATCTTTTGAAATATGAGCCAGTATCCGGAGTTCAATTTGTGAATAGTCTCCGCTTACAATTGTATATCCTTCTTGAGGAACAAATGCGTTACGAATCTTTCTCCCCATTTCAGTTCGTATTGGAATATTCTGCATATTAGGATCAGTAGAGCTTATTCTTCCAGTTGCAGTAACTGTTTGATTGAATTTACTATGTATCCTTCCATCATTTGCGATTGATGAAAGTAGTCCCTGTGCATATGTAGAATAAAGCTTCGATACAGTTCGATAATACAGTATTTCTTCAACAATAGGAAAATTCTTCAGTTTTTCTAAAACATCATAAGAAGTAGAATAACTTCCAGATGCATTTGGTTTTGATTTAGGAAGGTTCAATTGTTCAAAAAGAACCTGTCCAAGTTGTTTAGGTGAATTTATGTTAAAAGTGCATCCTGCATTTTCAAATATCTTTTTAGCAGTAATATTCAATTCATTGTCGAAAAATTCTGATAGTTTAAGTAAGTATTCCCTGTCTGCTTTGATACCTATGTATTCCATATAGGCTAAAATTTCAATTAATGGAAGTTCGATATCATAGAAAAGTGACTCCATTTGAGTAGTCTTTAATTCTTGTTTAACATGATTGTATAAATATGATATTTTATATGGTTTTGGATCATTTACTGAGCCATTAGGATTGATGTTTCTATATGAATCATCAATATTGTATTGGTCTTTCATTGTATCGAGTAAATACATAGCAGTTGCAGTATCAAAATACTTATTTGGAAGAGTTATATTTTTTTTCATGCAATAAACAAAAAGATCTTTGAGATAATGTGAAATAATAAGGTTTGCCTGAGAGAAAGCATTTTTAATAATAATATCAGCTTGATCAGCAAAAGCTTTGATTTTCTCATTATTTTCATTCATTATTTCGATATCTAGCAAATCATCCTCTATATTATATGAAATAAATACTTTGACATTTTTAAATGGTTCATCATTTATATTTGAAATTTCTCTAATATCTATATCTTCATGATCATTAAAAGTTTTGTCTTCATCAAGATGGAATTTCTGAATAAAGGAATTAAATTCAAGTTTAATGAATATTTCTAGAAGCGCTTTATCATTAATAGGTTTTTTGATCAAATCATCAAGCAAAATCCCATCAAGAGGCACTTCTGTATTGATTTTAGAAAGCTTTTTACTTAAATAAGCATTTTCTTTATCTTTGATAAGTTTTTCCTTAAGAGAAGTTTTCGTTATAGAATCAATATTTGAGTATATATTTTCTATACTGTCGAATTCTTTTATTAGATTTAAAGCTCCGATCTGGCCAATTCCCTGTACTCCTGGTATATTATCAGATTTGTCTCCCATTAATGCTTTTACATCAACGAATTTTTCAGGCTCAATACCATATTCATTTTTGAAAGATTCAATATTGAAAACATTGAGAGTTTTTTGTCCAGAAGATACTGTTGGAATTTTGACAGTACATGATTTTGTAACTAGCTGAAGCATATCTCTGTCACCTGTAAGTACAACTGTATTCATTTCATCACAAGAATACATTGATAATGTACCCAGTATGTCATCAGCTTCATAACCTTCTTTTTCGAGGATGGGAATATTCATAGCATATAAGATTTCTTTAAGTACTGGAAGTTGAACAGATAATTCCATAGGCATACCTTTTCTGCCTGCTTTATATTCTTTAAATAAATCGTGTCTGAATGTTTTTCCTTTCAGATCAAAAGCAACAGCAATATGTGTAGGATCATCTTCTGCTAGATATTTTTCTAGAATATTGAGAAATCCATATATAGCATTTGTAAATAAACCGTCTTTTGTAATGAGCATGTTTGCCGCCATACCATAAAATGCTCTATTTAAAATACTATTTCCATCAATTAACAATAGTTTTTTCATATGAAGTAATTATACCATGAACGAACAGAATATTCAGTCTGAATATACAATAACTAACTTAACATATTCATCTGTTCTGCCAGTAGTACATTCATCAGATTTCCAGTTTGTATCCTTTTTCAGATTAAGTTTTTCAACAAGCTTGTCGGTATCGGTATTATATGATATGAACGAAATTTCATTTTTAGCAGTTTCTGAATTTAATTCAAGAATTGTATACTCACCTGATGCAATATTGATATCTTGAATTATCTCTTCATAGTTTTTATCAGAAACATAGTTTAAAACTGTTACATATTCCATTGATTTAAGGCTATTGGGAGCAAAATCCGGTATTTCATCAGACTCAGGATTAGAAGTTGAGGCAATACCATATCTTGTTCCTTGAGTCTGATCATTAGCTGATTCATAAGTAGATGTATCAATAGCATTTTTCTTAAAATTATTAAAACCGCCTGTCATAAAATAAACTCCTATTACAATAGCCATACATGCAAATGTTGCAGCATATCTTATATATACTTTCTTATTTACATTAACTTTCGGGTTTCCTTCTGCGATTTTTTTAAGTACTGTATCTTTAACATTAATATTATAATCTATCTTTAAAGCTTTTAAGGAGCTATTTATTATGTGCATGGAATCAAAATACTCTTTACATGAGGTACATTGAGAAAGATGCATATCCAGCTTTTCTTTCATTTCAGCTGGCCTGCCATGGTTTAGATATTCATTTATTAATTTTTTACATTTCCTGCATTTTGTCATCATTTCATCTTCCTGTTATATATAACGTCAAACTTTATAAAAAAGTTCCTTTATCTTTCAATATTGATGCAAGTTTATCTCTTGCTCTGAATAACCTTGATTTCACAGTACCAACAGGTATTTTAAGTATTTGCGATACTTCAGCAAGAGATAACTGTTCAATTTCAAAAAGGATAATGACTTTTCTGAAATCTTCGGAAAGTTCGTTTATTGCTCTTCTGACAGCTTTAACAGTTTCATTGCTATGAACAATATCTTCAATATTCGCTTTTTCATCCTCAATTTGAATGAAATAATCGTCATTATCATCAGTTATAGGTTTTTCTATAGGTATATTACTCTGATATTTTTTATTTTTACGTAAAAGATCCAAAGAAGTATTTGTAACGATCCTGTATAGCCATGTATTGAATGATGATTGAAAATTGAACTGATCAAGGCTTTTAAAAGCTTTAATAAATGAATCCTGAACGCAATCAAGAGCATCATCATGATTCTGTACAATCTTTATGGAAATAGCATATGCTTTATTCTGATAACGCTCAATTAGAATTCCAAAAGCGTCTGTATCGCCATTTATGCTCATATTAATAAGCTGTACATCGCTATAATCCATAAAACCTCCATTCGATATATAATAATATCATGAAAGTACTTTTAGTTAAATGCTGATATTTATTTAAGTTGATTATAAATATTACCACTGATATAATTCATTTTATGAAATTGAATGTTTTTTTATCAGTGCTATCATGTAAGATATCGTGTTATCTTTTAAGAGTTGTTAACAGAGGAGGGACTGCCCTACCAGGAAAAATTGCATCTTTTTTTTCCAAGGATATTTTATGTCATGTATCAAAAAATGTAAAAACAATTCTTGTAACAGGAACAAATGGAAAAACAACTACATGCAGAATAATTGAAAATGGACTGAAACTAGCTGGATTGAATTATTTCGCTAACAAATCAGGAGCTAACCTTTTAAATGGAGTTATTACTTCTTTTTGTCTTTCATCTTTTCTTAACGGCCGTAATAAACATGATTATGCGGTAATAGAATGTGATGAAGCAGCCTTAAATCAAGTTACAGAGTTTATTGATCCTATTGTTATACTAGTTACTAATATTTTTAGAGACCAGCTTGACAGATATGGTGAAATTACAAACACTCTGAATCTTATTGCAAAGGGCATCAATAAATCAAAAAAAACTGTAATATGTATAAATGCTGATTGTTCATTATGTACTCACCTTCTTGAACTGACATCTAAAAAAGCATTTTTATTCGGTATTGATGAAAAGATTTATGATAATCTTCTTAAAGAACCCAAAGATGCATTGTACTGCATTAAATGTAAGCATCCTTATACATACGACTATATTACTTATGCTCATCTTGGTGGGTTTAAATGTAATAATTGTGGGTATATGCGCAATAATCCTGATGTTCATGTAAAAAGAATACTCAGTAGCAACCAATCAGGCAGTAGTATAGCGCTTATGATAAACAATGATATATATGAAACTAGTGTCAGTCTTCCTGGAGCTCATAATATATATAATGCTGTAGCCGCTGCTTGCGTACTAAATGCGATAGGGGTTGAAAATATAAATATTCTTAATGCAATAAGTACTTTTGAAAGCGGATTCGGACGTATGGAAAAAATAAGTATAAACAAAATACCTCTTAATATTATTCTTGTTAAAAACCCTGCGGGTTTTAATCAGATATTGAATTACCTCTCTTTATTTGATACTGATTTCATACTTGTTATAATGCTTAACGACCAGTCGGCAGATGGTACGGATGTTTCATGGATATATGATGTCGCTTTTGAAAAGCTTAATGATATTCTTAAAAAAATAAGACATATATACATAGGAGGAACAAGAGCTTATGATATGGCTTTAAGACTTAAATATGCGTATATTGATATGAATAAAGTAAGTATAGAACAAGATGACGAAAAGCTTGTAAATGAGGCTTTAAAGCATAATATTCCTGTATATATTACTCCAACATACACTGCTATGTTTAATCTTAGAAATATGCTAGCAAAAAAATACTTTTTAAAGGAATTTTACGAATGAAAAAAATAATTAGGATATGCCATCTCTACCCTGATATTTTAAATCTTTATGGAGACCTGGGAAATATAATTACATTGCAGAAAAGACTCTTGTCTCGAGGAATAGACTGCTCTATAGATAATATTTCCGTTAAAGATAATTTGAATATCGAAGATTATGATATTTTTTTTATCGGCGGAGGACAAGACTTTGAACAAGAAATCCTTCTTGAAGATCTGCTCGTTAATAAAAAGCCATTAATTAAAGCAGCTGTAGAAGAAAACAAAACTTTTTTAGCAATATGCGGTGGATACCAGCTTCTTGGAAATTATTACAAGACTTGGGACGGAATTACTCTTGAATTTGTAGGTGCATTAAACGTAAATACTATCGGAGATAAAAAAAGAATGATAGGAGATTATATTTATACATGTGAAGATGAAAAAGGTTCATTCGATGTAGTTTCTTTCGAAAATCATTCAGGAAAAACATATTTATCAAAAGAGATAAAACCTTTAGGTACTGTTATTATTGGTAATGGCAATAATGGAAAAGATAAAACTGAGGGTGTTAGATACAAAAATGTTTTTGCATCTTATGGTCACGGCCCTTTACTTCCCAAGAATCCAAGATTGGCGGATCTTATTTTAAAAACTTGCTTACAGCAAAAATATGGTGATTATGAACTAATGGATATTGATGATTCTTTGGAATTAAAAGCTAATAGAGTTATAACTGAAAGACTTAAATCTCATATAAGGAAATAATCTGAGATAATGTTTGAAAAGATCTCTTTGAATATTCTTCATATTTTCTAGATTTATTTTTTGTAGATTGCTCAATTGGAGTCAATATACCGTAATTAGCATTCATAGGAAGATAATTCTTAAGTGGTTTTGTTGAAATATGTTTTTGCAAAGCTCCAATAATAGTGTAAGGAGTAAAATCTACTTTTTTTAAATTCTCTGACTCTCTTATACAGTTAATTGCAGCAGTCAAACCTGATGAAGCTGAAGGAAGATAGCCCTCAACACCGGTTATCTGTCCTGCAAAAAACAAATTGTTTATACTATTCATCTGATAATATTTATTTAGTAAAACTGGCGAATTCAGATAAGTATTCCTATGCATTACTCCATATCTTATAATTTTGCATTTTTTAAGAGCCGGTATAAGCTTGAGTAATTCATCCTGCATGCTGAATGTGAGGTTTGTTTGAAACCCTACAAGGTTATAGATACTTGCTTCTGCATTATCCTGCCTAAGCTGAATAACAGCATAATCTTTAGAACCAGTATGCGGATTAGTAAGACCTACAGGCTTCATAGGACCATATCTCAAAGAATCATATCCTCTTTTTGCTAAAACCTCAAAAGGCATGCATCCTTCGAAAATTTTTTGTTCCTCGAAGTATTTTAGCTGAGCTGTTTTAGCATTCACAGTGAAATTGTAAAAAACCTCATATTCTTCTTTGGTTAATGGGCAGTTAATATATGATTTATCATTACTATCATATCGAGATGCCATATATGCATTATCTAAATCAATATCTTCATACAAAACAGTAGGAGCGATAGCATCATAAAAAAATAAACCATCTTGAGATGTGATATCAAGTATACTTGAAGCAAGGTCATCAGTCATTAATGGACCTGCTGCAATGATTGTATATTGATTTTCAATTGATAGAAAATTTTTTATATCATTAACTTTTTTGGTAATAACATTAATATTCGGATTGTTCATAATTTTATCAGTAATATCTTTAGAAAATTTATCTCTGTCTACAGCTAATGCTGTTCCTGCTGGTATTTCATTTTCGTAAGCAGTTTTAATTATTAATGAGTCCAGCATTTTCATTTCTTGTTTTAAGAGACCACTTGCTGTATTTAAGGATTTGCTTTTCAATGAATTACTGCATATCAGTTCAGAAAAACTAGTGTTTTTATGCGCACAAGTATACTCGTAAGGTTTCATTTCGTACAGATTCACTAAGTAACCTTTTTTTGATATGTAGTCTGCTGCTTCACAACCTGCAAGTCCAGCACCTATAATATTAAATATATTTTTACTGTTCCTGATCCTTTTCACCTTTTTTTGTAACTTTCACGAATTTTGTTACATAATCGCATTTATCTGAAGAACAGCGTATTAAAGCCTGTTTTTCTTCGTAAACTTTTAATAGAAAATTACTGCATTTAGGGCATTTTTTATCTTTAATGATAGTTCCCCATGATGAGAAATCACATTTCGGATAATTTTCACACGAAATGAATTTTATACCACTTTTTGTTTTCTTATTTAAAACTTTACCAGAACACTTTGGACACTTGAAACCAGTATCATCAACGATTCTCTTTGTAAAATCACATTGCGGATAGCCTGAACAACCTAGAAAATCTCCGTACTTACCAGATTTTAATATCATTGGTTTACCGCATTTTTCACATATTTCATCAGTAACTATTTCTATTTTATTATTATTCTTATCTGCAATTTTTATCTGTTCAATATAATCCTTATAAAATTGATCTATTAATGAAACCCAGTCAACTTTCCCAGACTCAATGTCATCAAGTTGCTTTTCCATTTGAGCTGTGAACCCATAATCAAGTAATGTTACAAAATTCTTAACCATAAATTTATTTACTGTCATGCCCAATTCGGTTGGTATCAATGATCTTTTTTCTCTATTTACATAATTTCTTTTAATAATTAAATTAATTGTTGGCGCATATGTGCTTGG
>JBAZFL010000060.1:340-9388 GCA_041653455.1 Clostridia bacterium | reverse complement strand
CTAACAAGGGTTTATGATGTAAGTGTTCCTTCTGTAAATATATCGTCATCTTCAGGTTCTGCTACTAATACATCACCTATACCAGTAACTATTACATTCAGCGAAGCTGTTACTGGATTTGCTTTTGATGATATATCAGTAACGAACGGAACTTTAAGCGATTTTGTTACAGTCAATGGTTCCACATATACAGTGATTGTTACACCTTTAGGACAAGGACAGGTAACAGTGGATGTAGCTGCAGGAGTCGCAACAGATGCTGCAGCTAATTTTAATACTTTTTCTCAGTTTACAAGTACATACGACACGACAGCTCCTTCTATAACAATATCCACATCAGCAGGTTCTGCAACAAATACATCACCGATACCTGTAACTTTCACATTTAGTGAAGCAGTATTAGGATTTACAGTAAGTGATGTAGTAGTTACAAACGGAACATTGAGTAACTTAAATACTGTAAATAACATAGTGTTCACAGCAGATATTACCCCATCAGCACAGGGACCAATAAGTGTTAATGTAGGAGCAGGAGCTGCTGCTGATGATGCAGGTAATTCAAATACTGCTGCTTCTGAGGTTACGACAGGATATGACACATCAAGACCAAGCGCAACAATTTTTTCATCAGCATCCGCATATGTTAATTCATCTTTTAGTGTTAATATCCAGTTCTCAGAAGAAGTAACAGGTTTTGAATTAGAGGATTTATCAGTAACCAACGGTACTCCAAGCGGACTTACAACCGCAGACAATAGAAACTATACTGTCACGATAACTCCAACAGGCCAAGGTACTGTAACTATTAATGTCGCTACAAATGCAGCATTTGATGCTGCAGGAAATGGTAATTCATTAGTTATGGGGATGACCAGGGTATATGATTCAGTGAATCCGACTGTAACTATTGACTCATCACTAAGTTCCTATACAAATATATCACCTATACCTTTAACAATTACATTCTCTGAAGCAGTTACAGGTTTTACAGCAGATGATATAACGGTCGCAAATGGTACTATAGGCGTGTTAAGCGGAAGCGGAAGTACATATACAATAGATATAACACCGTTTGCACAAGGCGCTGTAAGAGTTAATATATCATCAGCAGTAGCAATAGATATAGCTGGTAATAGCAATACTGCAGCTTCAGAATTCGTAATAGGTTATGATACAGTTGCTCCGGTAACTACAATAGATACAATGCAACTTAATATGGATACCAATGATAGTACAGATTTCATTACGAAATATTCTGACCAGACCTTGTATATAGTATTAACTCACAGGCTTTCATTAACAGAGTTCGTAGAGATATCCATGGATAATGGAGTGACATGGACTAATTTCGGTCATGCAGCTAACTCATATTCTAGTAATAACAATATCACGCTTCTTGATGGGACGCATAATATTAAATTAAGAATAGTTGATCTTGCAGGAAATATAGGTCCTGTTACTACACAGCAATATACACTTGACACTGATATACCTACAGTTCAGGTAACATCGACAGTGTCCGAACCGACTAACCAGTCACCTATACCGATAACAATTACATTTAGCGAAGATGTTATAGGTATGCAGTTGACAGACTTGCTTATTGAAAATGGAACTGCCAGTTCATTGCTTGGCAGCGGTAACATATATACTGCTCAGATAACACCAACAGGAAACGGTATAGTCAGGTTGAGATTAGGGTATGGCAGTGTTATGGATGCAGCAGCTAATGCTATTGAAACATCCAGTTATTATACATGGACATATGATGGAACTTCGCCTACAGTAGAAATCACTTCAACAGCAACAGCTTTTACAAAAACATCACCAATACCTATAACTATTACTTTTAGCGAGGCTGTTACAGGATTAACAGCTGATGATTTTGTTGTGACAAATGCCACAAAAGGAATTCTGAATGGAAGCGGTAATATATATACTATGAATATTACTCCAATTTCTCAAGGAAATATCACAGTAAATCTTCCAGCCGGAGCAGCTTTTGATGCAACTGGAAACACCAGCAGGGCTGCGTCTGAGTTTGCAAGATGGTTTGATTCTGTTTTACCAACAGTAGTAATGGATACGACAGCCACATCTTTAGTAAGTTCTGGTTTTAGGGTAGATGTAAGGTTCAGTGAAGATGTGACAGGATTTACAATAGATGACATACAGGTCACTAACGCAAACAAAGGTGTATTTTCTGGTGCAGATTACTGGTATAGATTTATGATTTATCCTATAAACAACGGACAAGTAACTGTTGAGATTCCATCTGGTGTTGCAGCTGACGAATCAGGCAATATGAATACTGCATCAAGCAGATTAGAGGTAACTTATGATAATATTCCTCCAACTGTTGATATAAGCTCATCTGTCTCAAGATATACTTCTACTGCTGTTATACCGGTAACTATTGAGTTTTCAGAAGCAGTCCCGTCCTTTACTGCAGATGATATTATTGTCACAAATGGAACTAAAGGGATATTAAACCAGAGTGGTAATATCTATACTATAGATATAACTGCAGTATCAAATGGAACGGTGTCTGTTGAGATTGATGACGGGACAGTTACTGATACTGCAGGCAACTATAACCAGACAAGTGTAATCACTGAGTATGTATATGACAGTCAAGCTCCTGTAATAGGCGCAGCTTCTTTGATAAGAGTTGATGCAGCAAGCACAGAATCAATCAGCTTCAGCTGGGGTGTTGCATCTGACAATGTATCATCAGCATCAAACCTGTTATACAAAGCATATTACTCAACAAGAGATGATGTAGCGGATTTGACTGATGTCTTGAGTAATGGCACAGCAGTTAATGACTGGTCAGGTAATACTTCTGCGTCATTATCCGGCTTAACAGCTTCATCAATATATTACATCAATGTACTTGTTAAGGATGAAACTGGAAATATGTCAGCATATAGCAGAGTTACTGCTATTACAGATGATGAAGATGAACCTGATGCGGATATTTTGCTTCCAAATAATACTGTAATAACAATTGACGGGAAAGAACAGGAAGCTGCAAATATTAAAAGAGAGACCACAAAAGGCAAGACTACAATAACTGTTACAGTTAATGACGATCTTGTAAACAACCTTATAAAATCAAAAGATCAAGGTACAGTTATTACTTTGCCTGCTACAGGATTTACCAACGAGGTCGTAGGACAGCTTAATGGCCAGACAATAAAGAACATGGAACAGATAAATGCATTGCTCGAGATTAAGACTGACAAGGCAAGTTATTCACTGCCTGCAGACCAGATAAACATAGATGATGTATCAAAAGCTCTTGGTTCTTCTACAAACCTTGAGGATATTAAAGTAAAAATAAAAGTTACTGAGCCAGATGATGATACGGTTAAAGTAATATCAGACTCAGCAGAAAAAGGCAAGCTTCAACTGATGGTTGAACCGGTGGAATTTACAATAACCTGTGAAACAAAAGAAAAGACTTTCGAAGTATCAAAGTTTAAAGGATATGTAGAAAGAAGGATTGCTATACCTGATGGAGTTGATCCAGCTGATATAACAACAGCAGTTGTTCTGAATGAAGACGGAACGCTGAGTCATGTGCCTACTCGGATTGTAAAGGAAGATGGCAGATATTATGCTGTTATTAACAGTCTTACAAACAGCACATATACCTTGATTTACAGAAAGGTTGAGATGGAAGACATAATTGGACACTGGGCAGCGGTTGAGTTAAATGATATGGCTTCAAGACTTGTCATACAGCCTGATACTGATGGAAATTTCTCTCCTGATGACAAGATAACCCGCGCACAGTTCGCAAGATTTATTGTAAAAGCTTTAGGGCTTGTTCCGAACTCATACGAAAGTATATTTACTGATGTTGCTGATGCAAATGAGGATTCAGTATATATAGAAAAAGCTTATGAGTACGGGATAATCAACGGATACGGGAACGGATTATTCGGACCATCTGACCTTCTTACAAGAGAGCAGTCCATGGCAATGCTAGAAAGAGCTATGAAGCTTGCTGGAATGGATGCAGACATGGCAAATGAGGAAATTGATGTCATACTTGATATATATACAGATAAGAATAAAATATCAGAATATGCTGTTAACAGTGTTGCAGTCTGCATAAAGAATGGAATTGTTATAGGAAGACTGAATGATGATATAGATCCTCAAGCGACCCTTACCCGTGCAGAAGCTGTCGTTATGCTAAGGCGAATGCTCCAGGAAGCAGGACTTATAAACAAGTAACATTTATACTTTTTGTACAGATATTAGATATGAGCTCGTTGCAAAAAAGGCAACGCAAGTATAGAATTACTATAGTATTGAAATACTTTTGTATTGAAATACTATATATGGAGGGGAGAACCCATGAAAAGAGTAGTTGCAATCATATTGGCCGCGGTATTGGTGCTTTCCCTATTGCTGGCAATGGTCCTGCAAAGCGGCATATTTAATAGCTGACGGAGGGCATATGAATTACGATATATGCATTATCGGAGCAGGGGTAGTTGGAAGCCTTATAGCAAGGCAGTTATCGAAATACAAAGTTAGAATAGCGGTAATCGAAAGAAATGTTGATGTTTCAATGGATGCCACAGGCGCAAATTCCGGAATAGTACATTCCGGATATGACGCTAAAATAGGAACAAAAAAAGCCAGATTTAATGTAGAAGGCTGTAATATGATGCCAAAGCTTTGTGAAGACCTGTCAGTAAAGTGTAAAATGATAGGTTCTTTCGTGCTTGCTTTTGATAAAGAAGATGAAAAGGTGTTACAGCAGCTTTATGATAACGGTATTCAAAACGGAGTCACAGGCATGGCTATTGTAGACAAAGATTTTATTCTGGAAAAAGAGCCATATGTTAATCCTCTGGTTACAAAAGCTCTATATGCTAAAAACGCCGGCATAGTTTCACCGTATAAACTGAATATTGCTGCTATGGATAATGCAATAATGAATGGTGTTACATTCCTTAGAGAAACGAAAGTAACAGGCATAGAGAAAAAAGACGGATTGTTCCATATATCTGTTGATGTTACAGGTGACATCTGCAGCATGAGTAAAGTTGATCCTATCAAAGAGGCGGACAGGACTGATATAACCACGAAGATAGTTATTAACTGCGCTGGAGCGCATGCGGATGAGATAAGCCATATAGTAGGGGATGATTCATTTAAGATAATCCCAAGAAGAGGCGAATATATACTATTTGACAAAACAGAAGGTTCAAGAATTAACACTGTGCTTTTCCAGACTCCTACAGATAAAGGAAAAGGCATATTAGTCACTCCGACGGTAGATGGAAATCTGATGATAGGGCCTGATGCTACAGTAGCACAAGATAAAGATGACAAATGCACTAACAGCGATAATCTGGATTATGTTTATAAAACTGCAACACAGAGCTATACAGGGTTAAATATGAAAAAGTCCATAACAGTATTTGCAGGCATCCGTGCTACTCCAAATACTTCAGATTTCATAATAGAGGAAAGTTCCAAATGCAGAAATTTCATAAATGTCGCAGGGATAGAATCACCAGGGCTTACTGCTTCCCCTGCAATAGCTGTATATGTTGAAAGTATAGTAAAGTCTTTAGTTGAAATGAAAGAGAAAGAGAAAGACGAATATACCATGACTGTAAAGCATGATAAGCCTTTTTCTGAGATGACAAACGAAGAAAAGGAAAAAGCCTGCAGTTCTGACGAGCTTTGCAGGAAAATTATTTGCAGATGTGAAACTGTTTCAGAAAAAGAAATAGTTGCTGCCATATATGCTCCGTGTGGAGCAAGAACTGTTGATGGAGTAAAGAAACGCACCAGAGCGGGAATGGGAAGGTGCCAGGGAGGATTCTGTTCGCCTCATGTTATGAGGATTCTTTCAGAGCATACAGGAATACCAATAAACAGGATCGCAAAAGCCAATGCCAATTCATGCATATTAGGGAGGTACTCCCGTGGTTAAGGAATTTAATTTAGTCATAATTGGCGGAGGGCCGGCTGGAATGGCTGCAGCTTTGGAAGCATATGCTCTTGGAATAAAAGATATAGCCATACTGGAAAGAGATGATTCGCTGGGAGGAATTCTCAAACAGTGCATACATAACGGTTTTGGGCTGCATGTCTTTAAAGAGGAGCTTACAGGACCGGAATACGCATTAAGGTTTTCAGAAAAAATAAAGGAAACGGATATTACGGTATTGCTTAATACCATGGTTATAAATGCAGAAAAGAACAAGACTCTTTATGCTGTCAATCCGGATTTTGGATTTATGACCATAAAAGCAAAAGCTGTTGTACTTGCTATGGGCTGCAGAGAAAGATCCAGAGGCGCGTTACGTATACCTGGAGCTAATGTTGCAGGTATATTTACTGCAGGGACTGCGCAGAGATTCGTGAACATGGAAGGGATTCTTCCAGGTACTAAAGCTGTGATACTGGGAAGCGGAGACATCGGGCTTATAATGGCAAGAAGGATGACGCTTGAGGGAATAAAGGTTTTAGGTGTTTACGAGATAATGGATTATCCAGGTGGTCTTACCAGGAATATCGTCCAGTGTCTGGATGATTTCAACATACCTCTGCATCTGTCTACCACAATAGTGAAGATCCATGGAATAGGCAGGGTGACTGGTGTCACAACAGCTAAAGTTGACAAGAACATGATGCCTATAAAAGGCACAGAGGAATATGTCGAATGCGACACTCTCTTATTATCTGTCGGCCTTATACCGGAAAACGAGCTGACTGAACAAATGGGTGTGGGTATGTACCAGGTAACAGGAGGCGCATATGTTGACCAGGATCTGGAAACTGATACAGAAGGCATATTTGCCTGCGGGAATGTTCTTCATGTACATGATTTAGTGGATTATGTAACAATGGAAGGACAGAAAGCAGCAAGAAGCGCTAAAGCATATATAGAAGAAAGCATTGAGCAGAAAAAAACAAAACCTGAGATAAAGGTAGTTCCTGGAAACGGGTTAAGATATGTTCTTCCACAGCATATATATCTGAAAGACAATGATGAGAAAATAAAGGTATTCTTCCGTTCAAAAGCAAGGTATAAGGATATAGTTGTCAGAGCTTTGATTAATGACGAAGTAATTGCCAAAAAGAAAGTAATAAGGCTCATACCATCAGAGATGGAATCCATAGAAATTAAAGTATCGGATCTTTTCATACAAACAGATAACGGCATTAATTTAAAGGATCTGGTTATAGAGGTAGAACAATGAAAAAAGATATTATATGTATAGTATGTCCGAAAGGATGCACAATACATGTGGATTATGATGAGACCGGTATAAAAAGCATGGAGGGTTACAGCTGTAAAAGAGGAATCGATTACGCTACAGCCGAGATACTTTCCCCGACAAGGGTGATTACTTCATCTGTAAAGATAAAAAATGCGAAATACACTGTATGTCCTGTGAAGACAAGCTGTCCGGTAAGCAAGGACAAGATACAGGAAGTAATGAAGAATATATGCTGCGTACAGGTGCAGGCTCCAGTAAAACAAGGTGATGTGATAATTAAAGATGTTTGCGGAACAGGCGCTGATATAATTGCGACGCAGACTCTTGAGAAAGAGAAGAAAGTATGAAAGCGGAATTCTTAAAAGGAATCAATCATGTCCATTTCATAGGTATAAACGGCTCATCAATGTCGGGTCTTGCCATACTGTTGTTCGAAAAAGGTATTAAGATAACAGGTTCTGACATAGAACATACTGCTACCATGGATAAACTATTATCAATGGGTATTAATGTATATATACCACAGGACAGCACCAAGGTCGGCATACCGGATTTAGTGGTATATACAGCTGCTGTTCATCCTGAAAATGTGGAATACGCTTATGCGGTAGCTAACAATATTCCATTAATGGACAGGGCTCTGCTTTTAGGACACATAATGGATGAATACAAGTACAGGATAGCCATATCAGGAGCTCATGGAAAAACCACTACCACGACTCTTACTGCATACCTATTAGAACAGATGGGATTTGATGCGACCATACATGACGGCGGGGAAGCCCCATTCCTTAACGGTAATGTAAAAAGCGGGAATTCTGACTATTTCATAACCGAAGCATGTGAATTCAACGGCAGTTTTCTAAAACTTAACCCGTATATAGGTGTAATACTTAATATTGATTTCGATCATGTAGATTGGTTCAAGACTTTCGATAACATGAAGAAATCCTTTTTGGAATTTGCAAACAGGATAGATAAAGATGGTTATTTAGTTGCCTGTTATGATGATGAGCCTGCAAGGGAAGTAGCAAATAAAGCTTTATGTAATGTCGTATATTACGGGCTGGACAACCTGTCTTTGGACTATACAGCAATGAATCTAGAAATTAACAAAGATGGAAAGCCTTCATATGACCTTTATGTAAAAGGAAAATATGTTTGTCATGTCAATCTTGGAGCAGAAGGAAAGCATAATGCTTTAAATTCCCTCGCTGTAATAGCTGTTTTAGAAATATTAGGAGCGGATATTCAAAAAGCCTGCTCTCATCTTTCATATGTTCATGGCGCTAAAAGAAGGTTTGACCTTATAGGGGAAGCCGACGGCGTAAGGGTATACTCTGATTATGCCCACCATCCTACAGAAATAGCGGTAACTTTAGAGACAGCTTACAGGATGAAACATCAAAAACTCTACGCTGCTTTTGAAGCCCATACATTTTCCAGGGTCAGGGTATTATTTAATGAATTCGTAAAAAGTTTCAACCATGCGGATGTAGCTATAATCGCAGATATATACAATGACAGGGAAAGAGCGGATAATGACGTATCCGGAGAAAAACTTGCAGAAGCAGTTAACTTAAGCGGTACAAAATCGCTATATCTGCCATCGTACCAGGCTATAGAAGATTACCTTTTTGAAAATGTGAAAAGCGGTGATATAGTCATGGTACTCGGTTCAAAATATCTGGAAAAAATATGCAAGCCTCTACTTGAAAGACTGGGAAAAAGGTAAGATGGCTCTCATATATACTTGCTGTCGCTCAACATCCAGTTGTTATATTTC
>JBAZFL010000060.1:0-330 GCA_041653455.1 Clostridia bacterium | reverse complement strand
ATAATCTAGGTATGGGTAAAAAGAAGAAAGCAAAAGAAGCGGCATTATTAAGCCTTTATAGAAGAAGTCCAGTTACAAACAATATATTAATAGATATTGCTCTTGACAGATATCTGGATTTTTTTCATGAATGGGACAATGCTGCATACAAAAAAAGAGATATAAATCCGGAATTAGCGGAGTTTTTTGATATATGTTCTGAAGACATACCAATGAACCGCCAGTTCGATATACATTTCCACGTAAAGAATATAGCTTTGGATTCTGACAAGGAAAAACTTATACTTGCTAGTTACAGCAATTATTATAATGCGTTAAAGAAACTGGAAG
>JBAZFL010000059.1:0-9487 GCA_041653455.1 Clostridia bacterium | reverse complement strand
CTAGAGCTGCCATTATAAACATGTGCTCACATAACCAGCCTTCTTTCCTGGATTTGTTTATAGCAAGTCTCATAGAATGCTTCTTCAATCCAACTGAGTTACCCGCATACTGGTTATTCATCGAATAAACGATGTTGTTTTCAGTATCCATATATATCCTTCTTTTTTCAAGATTGATACTGTTTCCTTTACTGTCAAGCTGGCCAGCTGAATGAATAAAACGGAAGAAATTATCCTTTTCATCATTCTTCATATTCAAAAAATGAGAATATGCTGAACGGTAAAGTATAAACTCTGAATGCGCTACATACCAGCTGTCAGTGAATTGAACACAAGGAATTGAAAAAATGCTCTGGGTAGGACCTTCACAGAAAAACTGCAAGACTGCATCCTTTCCCTTCATTATATCTTTTGAGATTTCCATAATTTCGCTATAACCCTGCTCATATTCAAGCGAATTAAGAGTCTTCATATCTTCAAGTTTCTCTTTCTTAACTAGATAACGTGTATTTTTCTTGTCTCTTGCCTGGTCATCATATGAATCCCAGTGAATTGTCTGTTTGGAATTGGCTAATTTCTCTTCTTCACCTTGCGCAAGAGCCATATCACGGACATACTGTATGTCTTTTTCACTGTCTGTGCACACATAAACCGATTTAGGCCCGCAATGCTCAACAAAAAAACCTGCAAAATCCACAATTTTCCTATTCTCAAGCGCAACAAGCTTACTAAAGCTCTCCTTTGTCATAACGGACTGCAACAATGCATCATAATTTTTTTTCATATCTGCTCCTTTTTTATATCACCTATATCATTGACCCATATCATTCACTTAATGTTATAAAGGTGACTTACTTAATACATCGTTAATTTTATAACTTGCAATCAGCAGTGTCAAATAAAGATGCTGATTAAATGTGAACTTAGCATAAACTTTTTACTTCATTTATGGTATTCTATGAAAATTGATTATATTACCATAATTAATTAAGCGCTTTCTCTACGAATATTTGAGCAATCAGAGGATCGAACTGTGTCCCTGCATTGTTCAGAATCTCTTTTTTTGCTTCTTCCATTGTTTTTGCTTTGCTGTACGGCCTATCCTGCGTCATTGCATCATATGCATCGACAATAGCAATAATCCTTGACAGAAGAGGTATGTTTTTCCCTTGCAGCCCCTGAGGATATCCTTTGCCGTCCCATCTCTCATGGTGAGACAGTATGTATTCAGATATATGCATTAGATCTGGCGATACCTGAGTTATTCTGTAACCGACTTCAGGATGCTTCTTAATCTGAGTCCACTCGCTTTCAGTTAATTTTCCAGGCTTTGTAAGTATATCGGCATCAATGCTTATCTTTCCAATATCATGAAGATTTGACAAGAGCTCCAGTGCTACTATTTCCTCCTGCGGAAGACCTAAGTGACTACCAAGCTTTCTTGATAATAAAGCCATTCTTTCAGCGTGAGCTTCTGTTTCATGGCTCTTTTCAAACATGGTCTTCTTTATTGAGGTGAGTATAGCACTATGCTGGCTTTTATATTCGAATATTTTCTGTCTGTACATATTCTCTTCTGCTTGCTGGATTATCTTGTCAAAACTATCTGTAAGAGTTACTTTTGTTGAGCAGCCTAAAGATATGCTGGCATAAAATGCTTTATTGATGTTTTCAAGGTGATTATTGCATTCCTTAGCGATTTCTTTTATGAGTTCATAAGCTGCCTTATTGTCAGTTTTAGGTAATATCAGAACGAATTCATCTCCTCCTGTACGTGCAATTACACCTTTGTCAGAACAGCATCTTTTAAGTACTTCCGCGATATCTTTTATTGTCTGATCCCCATACTTATGTCCAAGAGAATCATTTACCATTTTTAATCCATTTATATCACCGATAATCACTGAGATAGGGAGGTTCTCCTGGGTATCAAGCTGATGATAAGTCTTCTCCAGATATAATCTGTTGTATAAACCTGTTAAAATATCATGCTGCCTAAGATATGTTACTTCCTGCTCTCTTCTCTTTCGTTCTGTTATGTCCCTTCCAACCCCTATTAGTCCTATGCACTGCCTGTTAGCGTTAAAATATGGAGTAATGATTGCTTCTTCTATATACTGATTTCCAGTATGATCTGTAACTTCCATTTCCAAACGTGTTTCTTTTTCACTGGTTACAACCTCTGCATCAATTTTTCTTATCCTGTCTGCAGTCTCTTTATCAAATACCTCATAATCATCTTTAGAAATGATATCTTCTTCTTTTATGCCATGGAAATCTGCAAAGGCTTTATTGCAGCTGATATATCGGAAATGTCTGTCTTTATAAAAGATATGATCTGACATTGTACTGATCAGCGATTTGAGAAGCGACTGTTTATTGCTGTATTCTATATAGAGATTCTTGAATTCCTCGTTAGATTTTGAAAGCTCCTCGTTTGCATTTTCAGTCTCCAGTCTTGCCTGATCAGTTTCTTTTAAAGCTTTATAGATCATTAAGTATATAGCTAAACCAGTAACAAGCACATATAGAAGGCCTTTTACTATACTTACAAGCACTAAATCCGATTGGTCAAAAAAGGTTTTGGAAAGTATGTCAGATAAAAGTATCCATGCAGACCCGATAATTAAATAAATTACCGTTATCCATAAAGCTTTTCCCTTTATATTTTTAAGAAACTTTTTAAATGAATTATCCTTGGAAGTATCTTTCTTAATCATAATCTACCCCGCTTATGTTGAAATATACCTTACATTGAAATTATATAACTAAATTAGTATTAGTACAATATATCAGTTTTCTCCATTGATTTTCATATTATCCATAGAATTTCCTATAGATGAAAGAAAGCAGGAACATGTGCTATCTTCATATGCTTATCTGTTTTTTCCTGTTATACAGCGTTCTGTATCCGAAATAAAGAGAGCAGAAGACAGCCATGCATGTTACTGCGCTTATCGCAATTATTATAGAAATCTGATATAGTATTGCGGTCATCGGAAGAGTTCCTGAAAGGATCTGGCCAGTCATCATTCCTGGGAGTGAAATAATTCCCATTCCGAGCATGGAGTTGAGGGTAGGCAGTATCGCAGTCTCTAAAGCAGTATTGACAAACGGGGTAAGTATCCTGTCAGGAGTGACCCCCATGTTAATAAGCACATCTATTTTATTCCTCCCTGTCTTTATATTCTCATTAAAAGTCTTTAATCCTAATGAAACGCCAGTCATGGCATTGCCCATAATCATCCCGCTTATAGGAATAGTATACTGTGCATTGAAAATATTCACACCCACAACAGCCAATATGAAAAACAATATTATACTTAATCCTGTAGCTGATAACGAAAGTCCAACAACTATCTTGAATTTTCTGTTTAATCCTTTATTCCTTGATAGAACAGTATATATCGCAAAACTTATCATTGCTACAATGTATCCGACAGTAAAAAGAGGATGAGGGTTTTCAAAAATATATGTCAGGACCAAACCAGCAAGAACAAGCTGCACAGTCATTCGCAAACTTGCAATAAAAAGGAGCTTGATCTGGTTTATTTTACGGCTTTTCATGATTACAAGTACAACCACTAGCAGTAAGTACACAAGAAGAAACTGCCAGATGTTCATTTTTACTACTCCATTCATGCTTCCACCTCTTTTTTTAATTCTATGCAGTCATCTGCATACTGCTTAGCAAGCTGTTTGCTGTGAGATACGATTATAAGCGCTATATTATTTTCAGTACAGTAACTCTTCACATTTCCTATAAGTTTTCCTGCATTCTTTTCATCTAAAGCGCTTGTAGGCTCATCCAGGAGAATCACTTTGGGCATAAAAGACAAGCAGATAGCAAGAAATATTCTTTGCCGTTCACCTCCAGACATATTCTGGCACATAGCATCTAAACTGAAATCTGCTATGCATAACTTCAAATATTTCTTTATCTTATCATCATCAGGCTTTTGTAATTCACGGTATTTGTAGAATTCATGAAAATTCTCTCTGACAGTCATATCAAAAAGATATACTGACTGGTTAACAAGTATTACCTGCTTTCTGTGTTCTATAGTGTCATAATCATCTATAGGTTTACCAAGATATGATATATAACCTTTTGATGGGGATTTTGAATTATTCAGCAGGCTAAGAAGAGTGCTCTTGCCAGTACCGCTGTCTCCGCATATGAAAGTTGTTATCCCGGTTGATATTTTCAAGTCTGGATACTTAATAACATCTAGATATTCCACATTTTCCAATTTAAAAAGACACATACACCCTCCATATGGAAATAATCAGTTATTTTATTGTATCATGCAGTAAGACAAAATAACATTAATGCATATAAGAGATAAAGAAAACTTTTACAGAGTATGTAAAAAAGGTATTGATTTTAAAATTAGGAGATATATAATTGTAGATAGTAGCACTCGCTACTTTACAGAATTATCCAAAAGAGAATAAGGAGGAAGTCAAATGCCAATAACACAAGAAGAAAGGCAAATGCTGGAAAAGACTGCATGTGAATTGCGCCTTAAGATCATTGATGTCATGGAATGGTCAGGAGGATCGCATATTGGAGGTTCGCTAAGCTGTGCGGATATCCTGACAATACTGTATTTCAAGTACTTGAGAGTTGATCCGGGAAACCCCTGTTGGGAGGACAGAGACAGATTCATCCTTTCAAAAGGACATGCTGCAGCAGGATTTATACCTGTTTTAGCAAAAAAAGGATATTTTTCAGAAGATGAGCTAAGGACTTTCAATCATTTTGGAAGTCCTTTTGCTATGCACCCGGATTCTAACAAGGTTGTAGGATGCGATGTATCATCAGGTTCATTAGGCCATGGCCTGTCTATTGCTGCAGGACTTGGTTTAGGAGCCAGATATCTAGGGAAGTCATTTAAAACAGTATGCCTTCTAGGTGACGGAGAGTGTTGTGAGGGTTCAGTGTGGGAAGCTGCAATGTCTATATCGCATTTCAAACTGACCAATGTTATTGCAGTAGTAGATCGAAACAGACTTATGATAGACGGAAAAACCGAAGATGTCATGGCATTGGAACCTTTTGCAGAAAAGTGGAGAGCTTTCGGCTTTGATGTTATGGAAATTAACGGGCATGACTATACACAACTTGCAGAAGCATTTGACAAGGCGTGGTCTGCAACGGAAAAACCTGTAATGATTCTAGCAAACACTATTAAGGGAAAAGGCGTTGATTTCATGGAAAACAACGTGGTTTACCATTATGCGTCTGCAGATTCGCAAGTGTGCAGAAAAGCAAAGGAATCGATATTGAGATCTATGGGAGGTATGTGATATGACAGCAGTAACTGGAACTAACTGGACAGCCTATGATGCGGCTACTATGACAGCTAGAGAAATATATGGCCGCACTCTTGCTCAAATGGGCAAGACAAATAAAAAAATAGTAGGAGTCACGGCAGATTTGTCTAAAACAACTGCAATCGTGCATTTTGAAAAAGCTTTTCCTGAAAGATTCTTTAATGTAGGAATTGCTGAGCAGAATATGATGGGTATTGCAGCAGGACTTGCTAAAGCAGGGCTGATTCCTTTCGCATCCACAATGGCAGTATTCGCCAGCATGAGAGCGGGAGAACAGGTTCGTACTGATATTGCATATCAGAATCTTCCAGTCAAGATAATTGCGACTCATGCAGGAATATCATTCGGACATGCAGGAACCACTCATCACTGTACAGAGGATCTTGCAATAATGAAATCCATGGCAAATATGACTGTCATATGCCCTGCTGATGGTATAGAAACATCAAAAGCAGTTCAAGCTTGTGTTGACATTCCAGGACCTGTATATATAAGGATTGGAAGAGGTTTCGAACCGCCAGTTTACGAAAGCGAAGCATATGATTACAGAATCGGTAAAGCAATCACTATGCATGAAGGAACGGATTTTACGATTATTGCTTGTGGAATAGCTGTCCTGCAGTCCATTCAGGCGGCAAAGACGCTTAAAGAACAAGATGGGCTTTCAGTAAGAGTCATAAACATGCATACGATAAAACCTATTGATGAGGATACTGTACTTGAATCCTTAAAAGACACACGTAGGATACTTACGGTTGAAGAGCATAATGTTATAGGAGGATTGGGTGATTCAGTTGCATCAGTAATAGCAAAAAGCGGTAAAGGATGCATATTTAAAAAACATGGCATTTATGACGAATATGCAACTATCGGATATGCGGAGGATCTATATTCACATTACGGATTAGATGCCAATGGAATAATCGACCAGGTCAGGTCTATGATGGGAATGGAATTTGAAGCAGATGAAAACTGGGAAGATGAATAAGGGGGTATCGAAATGACTGCAATAGATAAGGATATATTAACAGCGAAATTGTTCTTTAACGCAGCATTCCCCGTTATGCAGGTTTTACTGGATGATGATCCTAAACTGAAAAAAATGTTTAAGCAGGTAAATAATACTGTTCAATTCGGAGCTCAAAACAATGGCCGAACACTTGCCTGCCACATGAAATTCAATAATGGCAAAGTGGATATTGTTCAAGGCACAGTGGAGAATCCTGACCTTTCTTTAATTTTTCCTACAGTTCAAAAGATGAATGCACTATTAACCGGAGGTTTAGCAATGCCTTCAATAAAAGGAGGGTTTAAAAATCTTTCTTTACTTGTTAAAACTCTTTTTCTTCTTATGGGCCTTATGAAAATGTCACCAAAAAACAAACCAAAGGATTTTGAAGGCAAAGCACTTAAAATAAAGATGAGCCTTTACATGATAACCCGCGCCTTATCAACCTATAACAAGTTGGGAGTCCAAGAAATGGTAGAATTCACTAGCCGTCAGCCAGACAGGATATACCAGTTTACTGTAGAGAATGAGGGTAAACCTGACTACATAGCATGTTATCTTAGAATAAAAGCAGGAAAAACAAAGTCCGGTCATGGAGTCTACAACAGGCGTTTTCCTTTTGTCCATTTCAGATTTTTAAGTGTTGATGGAGCAATTGCAGTACTTGGCAAGGAAGTTGAGTTTGTTGAAGGAGTGGAAAAAGGATATGTTGAGACTATTGGAAGCCCTGAATATGCATGTATGCTGAACGATTTCATGGCAGTCCTGCAGGCAATGCTTACTTAAGGAGGATATGATGAAAACAGTATTTTTTGATAAAGATATACCTAGGATATTAGCAACCAAAGCTGCTGCAAAATTTATGAAGCCTTTGCTTTTCACTGGAATAAATGCAGTTAAATATAGAAAGAATATACCTGACCCTCCCCTTCCTGCACAAAACTGGGTAAGAGTCAGGAATATCGCGTGCGGATTATGCGGTACTGATGTCAGTTTCTTTAAAGCGACTACCGGTACTAATTCAGCACTTGAACCAATACCTACTGCAAAAAGAACCTATCTTGGACATGAGAATGTTGGAAAAGTTATAGAAACCGGTTCGATGGTTACGAAGTTCAAAATTGGAGACAGGGTGACTATACGTGAATACATGTCTTCATGCAACAGTAAAGATATACAGCCTGTATGCAAGTACTGTGCTGAAGGCAACTATAACTTCTGCTTAAACTACGGAGAACCGAGTCCGCATAAGCTTCCTGACACAGGAGCAGGATGGTCGGACACTTTCATCGCGACAGAAAATACACTTACAAAAGTTCTTGATGAACTGACTGATGAACAGGCGGTCATGATTGAACCTTCCTGCGTGTCAGTCCATTCTGTAACAGTAGACCCTCCTGAAAAAGATGAAAAGATTCTCGTAATGGGATGTGGCACAATAGGGTTAGGAGTTGTTCAAGCGATTAAGATTATTCAACCAGATTGTGAAGTCTGGGTACTGGAAAGAGTTAAAACAAAACAGCAGTTCGCATTAAAATTAGGTGCTGATCATATCCTTCTTGGCGAACCATATCAAGCTGCAGCCCAAGCCACAAACGGAAGCAAGGTATACACCGGAATGAG
Organism: Clostridia bacterium; assembly: GCA_041653455.1. Classification (GTDB taxonomy): domain Bacteria; phylum Bacillota; class Clostridia; order DUPQ01; family DUPQ01; genus DUPQ01. The sequence goes on along the minus strand of JBAZFL010000059.1, from coordinate 1,515 downwards.
TAACAACAAAATGTTCTTTGGGGGCTTTGACAGAATTTATGACTGTATAGGCGGAGACTGGTCCAATACGACCGCATTGAGAATGTTAAGGCCGAGAGGTACTTTGATGAAGATAGGGCATCATATGAGAGCTATCACCTTTGACGAAACTCCTATATGGTGGCATGAGCTTAAACTAATAGGAGTTGATGCTCACGGAATGGAGGAATGGAAGAACCGTAAGCTTTACACTTTCGATCTTGTGCAGGAATGGATACGTGATGGAATATACAAGACAGAAGGTTTCATAACTCATCATTTCAAACTGGATGATTACAAAGATGCAATGAAACTTGCTATGGAAAACCCTCCCGAAGTCATTAAAATTGTGCTAGACTGTTAATATCCTGAATCTAAAGGTCTAAGGTCTATGAAAAATGAGCTGAACAAGGAATTACTCAAGATATCGCAATTGGCAAAAGCTACTGGTACAAACATAACTACTCTCAAGTATTATGTTAAAGAGGGTCTTTTACAGCCGGAATGCAAAACAACTAAAAATATGGCTTACTATAATAAAGACTGCATAAAAAGGGTAAATATGATCCGTTCACTTCAAAAAGAACACTATTACCCTTTAGCAGTCATTAAAGGTCTGATAGATAATATTGCTGATCCTTTTGAACTGGAATTCATGGATGCAATTCATAAGGCAGATTTAAAAGATTCGGGAAAACAATATACATTGGCAGAAGCTTCAAAGCTAACAGGGTTAAGTAAAGCACAGATAGACCACCTTAAGAACATGGGTATAATATCTATATGTGATGATGTATCAAAATCATGTTATTCATATTCTGATGTACATATTATGAGACTTGCAAAGAGAAGATTAGATGCAGGTATACCTTTTGAACAGTCAGTAAAAGCATTCATGATATATCAGGAAGCTCTTAAAAATGCAGCATCACTGGATGTTGACTGCTTCATATCAAAAGCTTTATTGGCAGAATCACCATCAGCACAGCAATCTGCAAGAATGATAGTCATATCTGATGAGACTCTTGACTCATTCGTAAGCATAAAGCGCAATCAGCTTAACCGCATGTTCGGATCTGAAAGGATTGATCAGCTATATCATTTCGCACACAGATTAGCTGAGTACATTGATGCTTGCATATCCATTTTTCAGGAAAAAGGGTATTCAAATCTGTCAGGAAAACTTATTTCTGCAAAAACTGGTTATGCAAACGAAAAAAATCTGTTTGATAATGCTCTGACATATTACAGTTTAGTCATATGTAATGCAACCAAAAGCCTTACAAAAAGCATTTCGCTTATAAATAATGCACAAAAGTTTTTCCTTTTTGTAAAAACTGATCGTGTCACAGAACCTGAAGATTTAGCAGCTTATGCTCTTAAACTGGGCTGGTTATGTCTTTCACCTTCTCTTTTGGGAAATGGAGAATCCGATAAAACATTGAAATCATCTTTTATAGAATTATCAGAAAGACATATCGATAATGGTGCGGATAT
>JBAZFL010000058.1:0-9727 GCA_041653455.1 Clostridia bacterium | reverse complement strand
TGACATTTACCCATAAATCTTTAAGCCGTATATGACCATCAGAAGGTGCTTTGAGTTCATGGGTGAACCCTCTGCTTCCAGCACCTGCATAATGATTACCGTTATTCATACACAGCAGTTCCTCATCTTCCAGCCAATGCTGATATGCAAGCATATTGGAGGTAATATAGTCCATAAGCTTATGCACCATTTCAGGCGTTTCAATCATGGCTATCATCCAGCTTTCCATTCCCATTAGCTGTATAACCTTCTGGGTAATCATATTACCCCATCTTTGGAAACCGCTTTCCAGTTCGACTTTTAAAATGTCTCCAAGTATTTCTTTAGCAGCTTCCAGCCTTTTAAATGTATTTTCCCTGTTTACAGAATAGGTGAAAGGTTTTAATATATGAAAATCCCGCTCTAAATCCTTAATAGGGTTCTGGTATTCAAAACCTATCTCCCGGCCCAAAGCATCTTTAGACTTTTTTACAGGTATATCTACTCCGAATTCCTTGTATGTTATATCCCAGCCAAAAGTCAGAAAATCCGGACACACCTCATCATCATCAAGAAGTTCATGAACTTGTATGTTATTCTGAATTGCGCTTTCTATATTTCTTGCAAAGTCCGACTGTGTCTTTAAAGGAATCCTGACATCATCCCTGAATGATGCAAGCTCTATCACTATCATCGGCTTTCCTTTTTTGTTTTCGTTGTGGTCGTACCAGCGTTTAACACGCTCCTGCATTACGGGCAGCTGCGATATCTCAAGCTGCTTCTTGGCGTAATCTCTGAGATACTCCCTTTCCCATTTCTCAATATTGTAGTTCATAATCCCCCCTTGCCTGCTACCTAATATCTTAGCCAATTGTACAGCATTAATCAATGATAAAGTTATTAATATAAAAGCGCTATAAAGCGCTTTTAGTAAGTTATCCGTTTCTTATAGTTTTGTTAAATCTGAGGTATCTCTATCTCAATTTCTCTTCCAAGTTCTGCTGATTTGTTGATGCCATCAATTATTGCCTGATTATACAGTATCTGGCTAGAAGGTATTGGTGAAGCGGTTCCTTCTATTACGGCATCCAAAAATGATCTTATCTTCATATCGAAAAGGTTATATTCTGTTTTAATTACTGGTATGACAGTCTCAACCTGCTTGCCGCAAACTTCATGATATAGCTTCATAGGTCCTCCGACTGTACCGTTCCAGCATTCAGTTGATGGGATTCTTAATCCAGCTTTTGTTCCAAGAATCAGCGTATCACCTGCTGTATCCATATTCATAGCCCATGAGATACGGAAATCCAGTACTATCCCTCCCTCAAGCCTGACAAATGCTGCAGCAAAATCATCCACACCAAAAGCAGCTGCATATTCAGGATGATTTGGATAATACCCTGGTCTCTTTCCAAAGAAATCCGACTTATATCCTGTAACTGTAAGCGGTTTTGGATATCCGATAGCATTTAAAACCATATCCAGCGAATAGCATCCTATATCGCCCAAAGCTCCTATTCCCCCGGTATCCTTTGCAATGAAGGATGTTCCAAAAGGTGTAGGTATTCCCCTTCTTCTTCCTCCACCTGTCTGGATATAGTAAACATCTCCTAGCTCACCGCTCTCAACTATCTTCTTAATCATCTTCATATTCTCGTCAAATCTTGGCTGGAATCCTATTGACAGCACCTTGTTTGATGCTTTTTCCGCTTTTCTGATAGCTATAGCTTCATCCAAAGTCACACACATAGGTTTCTCTAGAAGAACATTGACTCCTTTTTCAAGAGCATATATCGCACATTCTGCATGAGTGCAGTTATATGTACAAATGCTCACTGCATCCAGTTCTTCATTATCCAAAAGATCCTTATGACTTCTGTAAAACCGTACATCCTCCAATCCCATCTTCTTGCTGAAGGCTTCTGCTTTCCCATCTATAAGGTCCGCACATGCGACTATTTGAGCATCTTTGCATTTCTGATATGCGGTAACATGAGGTTCTGCTATCCAACCAGTACCGATTATACCGATTTTCAATACTCTGTCTTTACCATCTTTTTTCTTTTCATCATGAATCTCTTTAAACTTGTTGAGAATATCCTCTGACATTTCTTCCTCCTGTTTTACCAAATAAGGTTATTTAAATATTTAATACTTAATCTTGCACATTCTAAAGCCGTTCTTCCTTCCTGCGGTTGATCCTGTTCTACTACTACCCATTCTGCTCCGGCTTCTTTTGAAGCATTCAGTATTTCCGGTATATCCTGTTGCCCGAAACCTAAAGGCATGAAACTGAATGAACCTTTATCAGCAGACTTATCATCTTTTGAAGCGATGCCTATTAAGTCATACAGCTTAGTATCTTTTTCGGTTTCCTCTTTGTAGAAGTCCTTTAAATGAACAACAGGGGCTCTTCCTTTATACTTCCTTATATACTCTGCAGGATCCTGTTTTGCGACTTTTACCCAGCAGGTATCTATTTCAGTCATGAGATAGTCTTTCGGTATTGTTTCATATATAACATCAAGACCGAACTTATCGTCTATTTTAATAAACTCGAAGTCGTGGTTATGATACAGAAGCTGTAATCCCGCTTGTTTTGATTTTTTACCTAATTCTGCAATCTGTTCCAGAGTCTCGTAGAACAAGGGTTTACCTGGTCTTCTGTCTTCTGGAAGATAAGGGACTGCAATATATTTGCACCCTATGTATTTGTATGTGGAAAACACCTTATCAGCATCATTGAGCATCTCGTCCAATGCAACATGCGCTGATATAGGGATTAATCCTATTTCATTCAAAAGTTCTTTTACATATTCAGGTTTCTTGTTATACAGAAAAGCGAATTCCACACCATCATATCCGAATTCTTTTACTTTTCTGAGTACATTTTCAAAATCCTTGTCCAGATCATATCTGATTGAGTATAACTGAAGTGCAACTGGTAGAGACATACTAACCTCCTAAACGCTCTAATAATTGTATCATTATTAAGCATCTTCGACAACATCAACAGTGTTAAGAAAGCAGATAATTTTGCTCATTTTATGTAGTGGCAGATATCCAGTATTACATTTCCTTTATCGTCAGGCGTGGTAAAACGAGGACAGCCGTATCTTTCAAAGAACCAGTATGCGCCTTTATCATCAGGTATTATCTCAAATCCATTGTTTACAAGCTCCTTTGCACATTCTTCTTCATGCATGTAAAGTTCCTTTTCCTGTCCGTATACCCAGCATACTCCTAACTTGCTCTTTGGAAAATCGATGTATGAAAAATCTTCTGATACCTTTGTTCCTTCTGGCATGAAAATTCCTATCCAGTATTCAAACTCCTCGTTTTCCTTACATCTCATTAAGCCTATGTATGCATCGGAATCCTCGTAATCCCTTTTCTTGTCTGTCATTTTCTCTACCTGGTCAAACCAGCCATTTTGGAACCATTCGCCCCATTTTGCCCCGTAAGTACCGTTAATTCTGTCTTTATTCGTATATTTCCTGCCAATGAATCTGAATGCAGGAACATCCTGTGCATATGTTTTTACTATTTGTGCCATTGTTAGTACCTCCAATACTGTTTGAGAATATTGCTTTATATAGATTTATGAACATTTTATCATAACTAATTTGCTGTTGCTAAAAAAGATTTAAGAAGATTCCGTGAAAAATAAACGAATAGTTATTTACTGTTACTCTACATAAAAGCAAAGATCCAGAACTATATTCCCATCTTCATCCGGCACCATATAGCATGGGCATCCATATCTTTCAAAGAAGCATCTCTGGCCTTTTTTGCAGTCTATCACATTGAATCCGCTTTCTTTAAGCTTTTCTACATAAATATCTTCTTTATTGTTATATATCTCATCCTTATTACCGAATATGACGCATACGCCTAATTTATTATAGTCATAATCGATATAATCAAAACCCTTTGGTACAGGTGTTTCCTGTGACACCAGCATACCTATCCAGTATTCAGGATTGTCGGTATTTTTACCGCATACAAGACCTACATAAGCGCATCCGTCTTCATACTCTGCGTGAGGAACAGCATTATCTTCAAGAATATCAAACCATCCCTTATTAACCCACTCTGCCCATTTAGCGTGAAATGTTCCGTTTACTCTGTCGTCTTGTAAATACTTCTTACCTATGAAACGTAGTTTTGGAACCTGCTGCATGTAGATATTAATAATTTCAGCCATTTTCTCCCTCCTATTTAAGTATTTTTAAATCTTTAGTTTTAATCACATTACTATTGTATCAAATTAGAACCTCCATGCAAAACATTAATTTGAAATATAATCTGACATTATCATGAACATTTCATTTAATTGATAATTCTGTATCCTGTATGGGTTTTTGATGATAAAATATTTAAGGTTGAGGAGGGTCATATGGATATCAGATTAATGACTTATAACATCTGTTCAGGTATGAGTTACGGAACAGACAGAAAAAGAGATTTAGCGCAGTGCGCAGAAGTTATTAGAAAATATTCTCCTGATATTTTAGGATTAAATGAAGTACATTACAATATCGGATTTTCCGGTTTTGTAAAACAAGCCGAGGAACTTAATAAGATTCTTGGTTATGAGTATATGTATTATGGGAAAGCCGGAGCAATTAAAGAAGGCTATCAGGGAAATGCCATGTTTTCCAGATTCCCTTTTAAGAATGTACATACTGTACTTGTTGACCAGCCTTCAGTATTCGATGAAGATACATACTATGAACAACGCTCCTTCATTGATTCAATTATAGATGTTGGTAAAGATATACAAGTTATTGTAACCCATTTCGGTCTTGCTAAAGGTGAGAGGAAGAACGAGCTGGATTTACTGATTCCGATATTTAAAGAAAAAGGTAACTCACTTGTTTTTATGGGTGATTTAAATATACAGCCTGATGATGCGCAATTGAAATCCATAAAAGCTATACTGAAGGATTCAGCTGATATAAGCAACAAAGCTTATCTTACATTCCCTTCAGATATACCTGACAGAAAAATTGATTATATATTCGTTTCACAAGATATAGATGTCAAAGCAGTTCTGGTTCCTTCCACTATGGCTTCAGACCATCTTCCATATATTGCTGATATTAATTTATAACCCATAAAAAAGATTCATAAAATTATCATAAAGAATACTACGGTTTTCATGATCTGTGAGCTTGAGTTTTAAAAATCTTTCAAGCTCAAGTTTGTGATCCCACATTGGAAAATCCGTACCAAACAGGAATTTATCGCTTCCAAAAGCTCTTATTATATCCCGCGCTTCATCAGGTTGTAGAGCATAAAGGCTTGATGAGGTATCAAAGTACAAATTTTCCACTCCTCTTAGCATCTTGTATGCTTCTTCCCAGCACTTGTATCCGCCGAAATGCGCTGCGATGCATTTCATTTCAGGAAACTTCTCCTTGATCGAGATGAACCGCTTTGGTCTTGTGTAGTCATACCTTTCGTCACCGGCATGCAGAAGACATATCATGCCTATCTCCTGTATTTTCCTGTAAGCTCTGAAAAATCTTGTATCATCGGCATAAGCCATTTGAAAATCATGATGAAGTTTAATTCCTTTAAGGCCTTTTTCTGCAACTCTTTCCATTTCCTTCTCGACATCAGAAAAATCCTGATGCATTGAAGCCAGACCTGCAAATTCCTTGTGTTCCTGGCATTGCTCTATAATAAAATCGTTTATGCTTGTAACCTGATGCGCATTTGTTGCAACGGAGCATATAAGGTATTTTTCCACATTAATGCTCTTACCATTTTCAATAAGCTGCTTTGAAGTTCCTGAATATGCCATTGGCAGGTTATAGAAATCTCCTATGCTCTTTGATGCTCTTGATGCAATTTTTTCTGGGTATATATGAGTATGCGAATCCGCTATTTTATACAGACTATTCAAAACATGCCTTCCTTTATGCAATGTTCTTATTTTACACCTGTATAGAATAAATTCAAGCGTTTTTATCTGTTTGCAAATTTCTCAAGAATTGTGTTGTAAAGCTGGTCTGTAAGTTCATTGGTATCTTGGTTAAAGACAACAAATCCATCTTCATACTCTATCACTATATAGTCTGAAATATTTTTATATATATAAAGTTTGTATCTTCCATATTCCTCATTTTTGAATGTCCCGCTGTATATCTTTATAAGATCAGCCCCCATCACTCTTGAACCTGCCTTAATACTGTCAACCTTCTCGATCTTAACCATTTCATCATAATCTATGACCAGTCTTTCAAGAGCTGATTTAATAGTAACCGACTGGTTGTCTGTTGTTACAGTGACTTTGCTGAATATTAAAAGTGCTGCAATGGCCACTAGTAGTACTGCTGTTAAAATCATACCTGCTTTGTTCTTTTTAAATAATTCTTTCTTTTCCATAAATCTCCCCTTTGGATAATAATATGTCTGTTTAAAATGATGTTATCTCGTCAAATAATTTTTTCGCGTACATGTCTGTCATAGACGATATATAGTCAACAACAGCCAGTGTATAATCGTCTCTGCTTTCAAGATTGTACAGCATAATGTTCTTAAAGTTATCAGGCCTGTTTTCTGCTATAGAATATTTCCTCAGCCTTTCGGAAAACGAAGTGGAAAGTTCTGGATATATAGCTGCATATTCTGCCTTTATATATGCAAGTGTATCTCCGTCTTTATAAAATGACATAAGAGTATCAAATAAGGACTGAATTATGAGTTTAGCATATTCCTCGTACATCCTAAGCCTCTTATTTCTATATATATGCTCATAATTAAAAGCTTTTATCTCTTTTAGTATCATGAATCCTTCATCAGAGAAGCATATTCCATGTTCTTTTCTGCTATTTAAACATAAGTCAGTTACAAGACTGTTTATGATCGTGCTGTTGTTCATTGTCTCTTCTGCTTTTTTATACTGCTTAAGTATATAGTCAAGGCTTAACATATCCTGGTGATTTAGTATGCGAAGGCGTAAAGCGTCTTCGATATCCCTGCCTAGATATGCGATAATATCCGAAGCTTTTACCACACAGCCTTCATATGTGTATGGAGAAACTGACGAAGCATTCTGTATATCTTCTAAATCAATATATTCCTCCCTGGGTACAAGATGCTTTTTTTCTATCTCTCCGCAATGTGTTACTATACCGTCTCGGACTGCATAAGTAAGATTAAGGTTCTCCTCCTGTCCTGATGCATTCTGTATAGTTTCACAGTAATCTATGAATCTCAAACTGTTTTTTTCATGCCAGAAATCTGTTTTCAGATATTCTTTCGATATCCTGTTTATAATTCTCTCACCGCTATGGCCGAAAGGTGCATGGCCAAGGTCATGTCCTGCAGATATCGCCATGACAAGCTCCTCGTTTAACCCAAGATATCTGGCAATACCAAAGCTTATGGAAGAGACATTATTGACATGCTCCATCCTGGTGCAAACATGGTCATTCCTTGTTGCAAAAAATACCTGCGTCTTCTGCTTCAGCCTTCTGAATGCCCTGCTGTTTATTATCCTTGTATAATCTCTATAAAACTCAGAACGGATATCATTTTCCCTTTTGCTGATCTGTTTTTTCCGGCAGACCATATTTTCCCATTTTGGATTCTTATCAATAGCTGATACATCAAATAATTCTTTCATCTAAAACCACCAGCTCGGAAGCCATCTTAAAAGCTCGATATAATCGACGCTTACCTTTATCCCTGTCATTGCAGGATAGAATGCAGCAAATACAAGGATGCTCAATAGGACATATATATTAATGAACTTCTTAAACTTCGGGTTATCTTCCATGAAATATGAAGCAATGTATACAATGGATAAGATCATAAATGGTACACAGCCGAAATAGTGGTATAGAAATGTAATGCTTCTTGGCGCTACAGCCCAGGGCAGCAATATGGAAAGATATCCAGCGAAAATGAACAGACCTCTTTTATCTCTTCTGCGTATGGATACGATTGCTGTGCCGATCAATGCTGCAAGACCGGTCCACCAGATTAATGGATTCCCTATTGCCACAATAGTCCCCCACTGGCCTTCGGCTTTGATTGGAGCCGAATAGTAATAAACTGGTCTGTACATTATAGGCCATGTATACCAGCTGGATTTAAACGGATGATCCTGCGTGACTCCTTTATGGTATTCAAACATATGCTTCTGGCTTGCAATTATATTGTCAGCCATCTCCATTACCGTAAACTTCTCGTTATCAATAGCTGCTGACTGTATCTGGAATATAGGTGTATATGATGCTCCATATATCAAAGCAGGAATTGCAATAAAGAAAAACAAGCACAAAAAACAGGTAAGAAGAGTGTTCTTTGCAACAAGAGCTTTTCCTCCATGCACTATCCTTCCATACCCGAAAGATTTCCATTCTAAGAATATTTTAACAAAGAACAGTAATGCGATTCCTGCACCTGCATAAAAACCGATCCATTTTACTGATATAGCACATCCGAAAAACGCTCCAGAAAAGAATAGAGGCACTAAAGTCTTTAAATAACTCGTCTTTCTTAAATCCATGTCTACATAACTTGCCATAAAATAGAAAGTTAGCATTATAAACAGTACAAGATAACTGTCAACTGTACCAAGCCTTGTCTGCACGAAATGCATACATTCAAAAGCAAGAAGTGTTGCTCCAAGCATTGCGAAATAGTGGTTTTTAAACAGTTTCTTGCCAAGAGCATACATTACAGGTATCATCATGGCTCCCGCTATTGCACCCATCGACCTGTAGCCAAAAGGATTAACTCCGAAAATTCTATATGACCACATAATTATTATTTTCCCAAGGTGAGGATGAGTGTTTTCATAAACAGTATCGCTTTTTATCATAAACTCATATGCGGTTCTTGGAAAATATATCTCATCAAAATATGTACTGTTCATATATGAAGGCTCATAAACAAACATGTCCTGTTCATCAAACAGGTTAATGGATTTTTCGTCCATATATGGATTAGACGGTGTAACTGAGTTTATGGAGATAGGAGTATCATTACCTGAAGCAAAGAAGCATACTTCCATAATTTCTCCCCTTGTACCACGAATAAACTGCTCTTCCTTGTCCTGATATATTCCTGAAACAATTTTTACAGAATCAGTCGTGACAGGCTGTTCTAAATCCATATGAAGCCATTTGAGGAATTTGCTTGGACCTTTTTCCAAAGTCGCGAAATAAACATATCTGCCTGAAACATCCTTAAAGTATAAATCCAGTGCTGTTATGTTATACCATGTGTCGCCTAGTCCACAAAGATATGTGATCCTCTCAATGGTTTCCTGCTGCTCGAAATCAACATAGATAACAGATCCTGCTCTTTGCGGGGTCCATCCGTTTACAGGACCCTTTGCGTCTCCGAGATTGGTTAACGCTAATACAAGATATACAGCAGTAAGCAGTATAATAGCCAGCTTTTCTTTTAAATTCTGTTTATTCTGATTACTCATTTTCTTTTTCATATGTGCCTTATTCGGAGTTTTTTCTGGTCCGAAGTATTCTTCTTTCATTTTGCCCGCCAAAACAACCTCAATCTGCTCTGATTATTGTGATATGCTATAGATTATATCCTTATAAAGCAGTAATTAAAAGGTTAAAAGCTGTTTTTCTGAACATTCATTATTGTAACCAGTGTTTTCGGATTTGCTTTCATTTTCACTTTCAAAGCTTCTTCTTCAGTTCCTCCGATACTCCCATAATGCATAGGTACAGCAACTCTTGCTTTAAAATAATAGGTA